>NZ_BAAAMB010000010.1:68028-201547 GCF_039528855.1 Brevibacterium sanguinis
TCGTCTCGACGTTGACCTCCCGGGCCCGGACGACGATGTCGGGGTGGCGCTGGGCGAGCAGGCGGACGATGAGCGGCAGGCCGATGGTCGACGTCGACCCGAACACCCCGAGGGTGACGATCGCCTCGCGCTCGAAGTCGCGGCCGAGCATCGCGAGCTCCGCCTGCGCCTGGGCGGCGAGGATGCTCCGGGCGCGCGGGAGCAGGGTGCGGCCGGCTTCGGTGAGCACGAGCGAGCGGCCGCGGCGGATGACGAGGTCGGAGCCGACGGTGCGCCGCAGTGCGCTCATGTGCTGGGAGACCGCCCCGATGCTGTAGCCCAGGGCTTCGGCGGCGCGGGTCATCGAACCGCGTTCGGCGACGACGACGAACGTCTGCAGCTGCCCGAGCGTCCAGGTCATGGGCACAGACTAGCGGTTTTTAAGGAATCGTGAAAACAGTCTTCACAGACTCTGCCTTGTCCTTAAATGTGTTCGGTCGCACAATGGTGGACAAGCCGACAACGGTGTCGGCCCCGAACCAGCTGAGGTGCAGTGTGAACGCAGATGTGGTCATCATCGGCGGCGGCGTCATGGGCGCGTCGATCGCCTTCAACCTCGCCGCCGCGGGGGCCGGGAGCGTCGTCCTCGTCGAACGCGACGTCCCGGGGTCCGGGTCGACGTCGAAGGCCGCCGGCGGGGTGCGCTGCCAGTTCTCCGACGAGGTCAACATCGCCCTGTCCGTGCGCAGCCTCGAGATCCTCCGCGACTTCGAATCACGCTTCGGCATCGACATCGACCTCGTCTCCAACGGCTACCTCTTCCTCCTCGACTCCCCCGAGGCGGCGAGGACGTTCGCCGACAACGTCGACCTCCAGCGGTCGCTCGGCCTCGATTCGCAGATGCTCACCGTCGCCGAGGTCGCAGCCCTTGCCCCCTACGTCGACACCGCGGGTCTCGTCGCCGGGGCGTTCAACCCCGGTGACGGGCACTGCACCCCCGAGTCCGTCGTCGCCGGCTACATCGGCGCCGCCCGTGACCGCGGCGTCACCGTGCTCACGTCCTGCGAGGTCACCGGCATCCTCACGAAGGGAGCCGCCGGGAAGCGGACGATCACCTCGGTGGAGACGACGGCGGGTCCGATCGCGTGCTCGCAGGTCGTCTGCGCGGCCGGCGCCTGGTCGGGGCTGATCGGCGAGATGGCTGGCGTCGACCTGCCCGTCACCCCTCTGCGGCGCGAGATCATGGTGAGCGAACCCGTGGCGTTCGACACCTCCGCGATGCCGTTCACCATCGACTTCGCCACCAGCTACTACGTCCACCCCGAAGGCCCCGGACTCCTCTTCGGCTGTCCCGATGCCGAGGACCGGTGGGGGTTCGACGACCGCCGCGACCCGGAGTGGCTGTTCCGGCTCTCCGAGCTCATCGACCGGCGCACCCCGGACCTCGCCGACGTCGACATCCGACGCGGCTGGGCGGGCCTCTACGAGATGACCCCCGACCACAACGCGCTCATCGGGCAGGCCCGCGAACTCGAGGGTTTCACCTACGCGTGCGGGTTCTCCGGCCACGGGTTCCTCATGGGCCCGGCCGTCGGCGAGGTCGTCGCCGACCTCCTCACCGGCCGCACCCCGTTCGTCGACGTCTCCCCGCTCGACAAGGACCGCTTCTCCCTGACGGGCCTGCGCAAGGAGCTCAACATCGTGTGACCATGACTCCCCTTCCTCCGACTTCGATGCCCGCACCCTAGTCGCCGCCACTGACACACCCGCAACTGACACCCATCCGCCTGAGACACAGTGAGGACCATGATGACCACGACCTCCACCGCCACCGCTCTTCCCACCGATGACGCCGTCGCCGCGCTCCTCGACGAGGGGCTGCGCGCATGCGGCGTCGGCGCCGCTGTGCTCGCCCCCGACTCGACGAGTGGGCAGCCTTTGACCGCCCGCTCCCCGATCACCGGGCAGGTGCTCGCGACGATCGCCGCAGACTCGCCGCAGACAGCCGCGGCGAAGATCGGGCAGGCAGCCGCCGCCTTCGAGACCTGGCGGGACGTTCCCGCTCCCGTCCGCGGCCGGCTCGTCAGCCGCTGGGGTCAGCTGCTTGCCGAGCACAAGGAGGAGCTTGCGAAGATCGTCACCGTCGAGGCCGGCAAGACTCCCTCCGAAGCCGCCGGCGAGGTCCAGGAGATGATCGACATCTGCGAGTTCGCGCTCGGCCAGTCCCGCCAGCTGTGGGGCAAGACGATGCCGAGCGAACGTCCGGGTCACCGACTCATGGAGACGTGGCATCCGCTCGGAGTCGTCGGCGTGATCTCCGCGTTCAACTTCCCCGTCGCCGTGTACTCGTGGAACACCGCCCTCGCGCTCGTCGCCGGAGACGCCGTGGTGTGGAAGCCCTCGGAGAACGCCGTGCTCGCCGCCCTCGGCGCGCAGTCGCTGCTGGCCCGGGCCGCCGCCGAGGTGGGGGCACCGGAGGGTCTCGTGCCCGTCCTCGTCGGCGGTCGCGACATCGGCGACGCCATGGTCCGCGACGACCGGGTGGCGCTGGTCTCGGCGACGGGATCGGTGCGCATGGGCCGTGAGGTCGGTCCGGTCGTCGCCGAGCGCTTCGGACGCGTCCTGCTCGAACTCGGCGGCAACAATGCCGCGATCGTCGCCGCCTACGCGACCCTGAGCATCGGCTCGCCCACGGACGATGGGGTGCTCGTCGGGCCGCTCATCAACTCAGGCGCCTTCGAGGCGATGCAGTCGGCGCTGGCCCGGGCGGAGGCCGAAGGGGGAATCGTGCTCACCGGCGGCGGTCGCGTCTTCGCCGAGGAGCGACCCGACGCCCACTACGTCGAACCCGCGCTCGTGCGGATGCCCGCGCAGACCTCGGTGATGGAGTCGGAGACCTTCGCCCCGATCCTCTACGTCGTCACCTACAGCGACCTCGACGAGGCGATCGCCCTCCACAACGGGGTGCCGCAGGGGCTGTCCTCGGCGATCTTCACCTCTGACCTCGCCGAGGCGGAGACCTTCCTCTCCCGGTCCGACTGCGGCATCGCCAACGTCAACATCGGCACCTCGGGTGCGGAGATCGGCGGGGCGTTCGGCGGTGAGAAGGAGACCGGCGGCGGCCGCGAATCCGGGTCGGATGCGTGGAAGGCCTACATGCGGCAGGCGACGAACACGATCAACTACTCCGGCGAGCTGCCCCTGGCCCAGGGCGTGGAGTTCCTCTGAGGCGGCAGCCGGCGGATGTGCGCGACCGTGCCGACCGCCTCGGCGCCGAATTCGCGATACCCTGTCGACGTGCGCGACGAGACCAGCAGACCTCTGTCCTCGTAATGCCGGATCGAGCGTCGTGCGCCTCGGCGGAGTCGAGGCTACGGTGCTCTCCGCCGTCTATGTTATCGCCTTCCAGGCCGGCATCGTCGCAGGCACCTGAGCCGGCGGAGTCAGCCTCGGCGCAGGCGCCCTTCCGCCGCTGCTCTGCCTGGGACTCGCGGTGCTCACCATGCCGTTCATCCTCGTCACGACGAGGACTTCACTGTCGAGCAGCAGGGCGGCGGTGACCTGACCCGGGAGGGCCGAGGGCCCGCGCGGGGAACTAGACTGGCCGGTGAGCCCAGACCCCAGAGGAGAGCACCCGTGATTGAGCTGAAGACACCCGCCGAGATCGACAAGATGGCGGTGACCGGTCGCTTCGTGGCGAACACGCTGGCCGAACTGTCTCAGACCGCAGAACCCGGCATGAACCTCATGCACCTGGAGAAGCGGGCTCGCACGCTCATCGAGCAGGCCGGAGCGAAGTCCTGCTACTGGGACTACGCTCCCTCGTTCGGGTCGGGTCCGTTCCGCAACGTCATCTGCCTCTCCGTCAACGACGGCGTCCTCCACGGCAAACCCCACGACTACGTCATGGCCGACGGTGACCTCCTCACCCTCGACTTCGCCGTGTCCATCGACGGCTGGGTCGCCGACGCCGCCCGCTCCGTCATCGTGGGCACCGGCACCGAGGAGGACCAGCGCCTCATCGACTCGACGTGGTCAGGCCTCGAGGCGGGCATCGGTGCCGCGCAGGCCGGCAACCGCCTCGGCGACATCTCCCAGGCGATCGGCGACGTCGCCGATGCCCAGCGCATCCCGGTCAACCTCGACTTCGGCGGTCACGGCCTCGGGCACACGATGCACGAGGACCCCCACGTCGCCAACCGCGGCAAGGGCGGGCGCGGCATGGTGCTCAAGCCGGGCCTGACCCTGGCGATCGAACCGTGGTGGTCGTTCACGTCGAAGAAGCTCAAGGTCGATCAGGACGGGTGGACCCTGCGGGTGGCCGACGGCTCGAACGGCGCCCATTCGGAGAACACGATCGCCATCACCGAGGACGGCCCCCGGGTGCTCACCGTCGCCGACTGAGGTCTGCCCCGGACGTCATGTCCGTGAGGCGCGCGTCATGTCCGTGTCGCATGCCAGACTTGCCGTATGTCTTTCACCTGCACCGAATGCGGATACTCGACCGTGAAGTGGCTCGGGCGGTGCCCCGAATGCCAGGCCTGGGGCACTCTCGAGGAAAAGGGTGCCGGTTCGACGTCGGTGAAGACGAAGGTGAAGAAGTCGAGCGGGGCGAAGTCGATCACCGAGGTCGACACGACCCTTGCGGTGGCGAAGCGGACCTTCGTCGACGAATTCGACCGGGTGCTCGGCGGCGGCATCGTCCCCGGCGGGGTCATCCTGCTCTCCGGGGAGCCCGGAGTCGGGAAGTCGACTCTCCTCCTCGACGTCGCCGCGCGCGCCGCGAAGTTCGAGTCGACGGTCCTCTACGTCACCGGTGAGGAGTCGGCCGGCCAGGTGCGGCTGCGCGCCGACCGGATCAACGCCCTCGAGGAGAACCTGCTGCTGGCCGCGGAGACCGACCTCGGCGCCGTGCTCGGCCTCATCGAAGCCGAGGACCCCGACCTGCTCATCGTCGATTCGATCCAGACGCTGGCCTCCTCGGAGGTCGACGGTGTGCCCGGCGGGGTCACCCAGGTCAGGGAGGTCGCCGCCGCCCTCATCCGGGAAGCGAAGTCCCGGTCCCTGTCGACCGTGCTCGTCGGCCACATCACGAAGGACGGAACGATCGCCGGACCCCGCCTCCTCGAGCACCTCGTCGACGTCGTATGCACGTTCGAAGGCGAGAAGCACTCCCGGCTGCGGATGCTGCGGGCGATCAAGAACCGGTTCGGTCCCACCGACGAGGTCGGCTGCTTCGACATGGAGGAGAACGGGATCAAGAGCCTCGAAGACCCCTCCGGTCTCTTCCTCTCCCGCGCATCGGGGTCCACGCCGGCGGGCACGTGCCTGACGGTCAATCAGGAGGGCAAACGGCCGCTGCTCGTCGAGGTGCAGTCCCTGGTCACCGAGGCCGCGGCAGGTCAGACGCGGCGTTCGGTGTCGGGGGTCGACTCGTCGCGGGTGGCGATGATGATCGCCGTGCTCAGCCAGAAGGTCTCCGCGGCCGGGTTCGCGAAGTCCGATGTCTTCGTCGCCACGGTCGGCGGGGCCAAGCTCGTCGAACCGGCCAACGATCTGGCGATCTGCCTGTCGCTGGCCTCGGCCGCGCTAGGGCGGGCCCTCTACGCGAAGTTCGTCGCGATCGGCGAGATCAGCCTCTCCGGTGAGATCCGCAATGTGCCCAACCTCGGCCAGCGGCTCAGCGAAGCGGCCCGGCTGGGCATGACCCGGGCGATCGTCGCCCGGGGCGCGCTGCGCAACGTCTCGATCCCCGACGGCATGGTCGTCAAGGAATGCGAGCACGTCGCCGAGGCGGTCGAACTCGTCCTCAACGACAAGGACAAGTGAGCCGGCGGGCGGTGCCGATGGTCGCCGGTCATGACGGGGCGGCCGGTGTGCGATGTCGGGGCTGCGAAGGGGAGAAAATCCGAGACTTCCGCAGTGAAACAGGGCATGCTTGAAAGATGACCACGACAGTGTTTCCGGCGCTGCGGACGACGGACATCGCGGCGACGACCGCCATGCTCGTCACCCTCGGCTTCGTCGAGCGCGTCACGGTGCGGGATGAAGACGATCCGAGCCTCGTCCTCCATGCCGAATACGCCCTCGGTGAGACCGGCGGGGTGATGATCGGGTCTGTGCGCCACGACGGTTCGGCTCTCGACAGCGTCGGCGGGGCGGCGATCTACGTCGTCGTACCCACCGAACGGGAGGTCGACCGGCTCTACCGTGAGATCCGCGAACTCGGGCATGCGATCGTGCGGCCGGTGGCCACACAGTCCTACGGCGGACGGGAGTTCGCGTTCCGCGACCACGACGGCAACTCGTGGGGTGTGGGCTCGTACCGCGGGGTCTGAGCGGGCTAGCCGTCGGAGTTCTCGGTCTCCGTGGGCTTCGGAGTCGGCGACTCGGTCGCCTTCTTCTCCTCCTCGGCCTTCTTCTTGTCAGCGGCTTCCTTCTCCTTGGCCTTCGTCGCCTCATCCTTCTCGAGTTCGAAGGGCACAGGTTTGCTCTCTGTGTCGCCGAGTTTGACGACGAGATCGTACGTGCCCGCCTCGAAGCCCTTGCTCGCCTTGTTGCAGTTCTTGTCGACGCGGACCCGGTTCCATTCGAACTGGGCGGTCTTCTGGGACTGCGGGGCGAACTCCGTCGGCGCCTCGGCGTTCTCATCGTCGTCGGCTGCGCAGTACTTCGAGGACCACACGACGTCCCCTTCCTGCTCGACGACGAATTCCTGCTGCTTCGTGCCGACCTCGATGAGGCAGGTGGCCGTGTGGGTGTTGCCGATAACCATCTCGAACTTCGGCTTCGTGTTCTCGTCGTAGCTCTTCTTGTCGGCCTTCGCGCTCACCGAGACGGAATCCGGCGGGCAGGCACCGCTGGCGGCCTGCGCGTCGGGGACCGGAGCCTGAGGTGTCGGTGAGGCGCTCGTGGGAGCGTCGGCCGCGGTCGGCTCCTGATCCGACAGACCGCCGATCGCCTTCGTGATGCCGACGACGCCGAGCACGATGAGCCCGATGACGACGAGGCTGAGCACCGCCAGGGTGATCCTCCGCCGACGGTAGACGTGCGCAGGCAGCTTGCCGCTAGACTGGCGAGGCTGTTTCGGCTGCGAACCACGATCGGAAGGAGTCATCGCAATGAGCCTAGGCAATTGCGAATGCGCATCCAAATGACACACCGCACCTCTGCCGAAACTGGGATCACCCCCACAGCACCGGGCTTCCCCGACGTGTCCGAGTCCGAGATCGAACGCGTCCAGACGACGATCATCGACTGGTTCGAGGTAGCCGCCCGACCCCTGCCATGGCGGGCCGAAGGCACCTCGGCGTGGGCGGTCCTCGTCAGCGAGATCATGTCCCAGCAGACCCCGGTCTCCCGCGTCGCCCCGCGCTGGAGCGAATGGCTCGAGCGCTGGCCCACTCCCGCTGACCTGGCGGCAGCTCCCACCGCCGAGGTTCTCCAGCGATGGGATCGCCTCGGCTACCCGCGTCGTGCGCTGCGGCTGCAGGAAGCCGCGAGAGTCATCGCCGACGACCACGACAACCAGGTGCCGGACACCGCTGCCGCTCTCGAGACGCTGCCGGGGATCGGCGCGTACACGGCGGCAGCCGTCGCCTCGTTCGCCCATGGCGAGCGCACCACGGTCCTCGATACGAATGTGCGCCGGGTCCTCATCCGTGTCTTCGCCGGCCGCGACCGGCCCACGGTGTCACCGAGCCGCAGGGAGACGGTCTGGGCCGAACAGTTCGTCCCCGCGACCGATCATGTGGCCTGGAACGCCGGGGTCATGGAGTTCGGTGCCGTCGTGTGCACCGCCCGCAGTCCGAAATGCGAGGAATGCCCGCTCGCGGACATCTGCGCCTGGAACCTCGCCGGACGTCCCGCCTCGGCGACGAAGCCGAAGACCCAGAAGTGGGCCGGCACTGACCGACAGCTGCGCGGCGCGATCATGGATGTCCTCAAGGCCGCGCATGCAGAAGCCGCCGAGGCGGGCGATCGGTCGACCTCGGCGGCCGAGAGTTCATCGGCTGCCGACGGGTCCTCGGCGGTCGAGGGGGCGGCGAACGCAGCCGCAGGTCGGAGGTCCGCCGCGACCGATGCTGTCGCGGTCGATCTCTTCACGGCACCGACTGCCGACCTCGATGACGAATGCCTCGCCGCCTTGGGCCCGGCCACCTCGGCGAAGCTCACGACGATGCGCGATCTCAGCGCGGATGCCGGCCGCATCTCACGACTCATCGCCGATCTCGTCACCGACGGGTTGGCTCACCGCAGCGAGGACCGCCTCAGCCTGCCGCGGTGACGGCCGGGTACCCGGCCCGATGCCGGCGGCCGGATCTACAGGTACTTGATCATTCGCGTGTTGCCGAGAGTGTTCGGCTTGACCCTGGCGAGGTCGAGGAACTCGGCCACACCTTCGTCAGCAGAGTGGAGGAGTTCGACGTAGACCTCCGGTGATACGGGAATGCCCTTGATCGGCTCGAAGCCGAGGGAGCCGAAGAATCCGGTTTCGAACGTCAGGCAGAAGACCCTGTCGACCCCGATCTCCACGGCGTCGGCGAGGAGCTGGCGGATGAGGGCCTTGCCCACTCCCCTGCCCCGGTAGTCAGGGGACGTCGCGACGGTGCGCGCCTCGGCGAGGTCGGACCAGATGATGTGGAGGGCCGCGCAGCCGGCGAGGACTTCACTGCCGTCGGGTCGCTCATCGACGACGAGCCAGAACTCCTGCAGCGACTCGAAGTACGTCACCGTGTCCTTAGCGAGGAGGATGCGCTCTTCGGCCAGCGGGGCCACGAGCGCTTCGATGCCCTTGACGTCGGACGTCCGGGCTCGTCGCAGCCGCAGCCCACTGGGCAGACCGTGGGTCTGGTGGTGATCGGAGGCGACGAGTCCGTGGTCGAAGGTGGCTGAGCTCATCCCCTCATTCAACACCATCGCGCGCAGGCGCTGACGGTGCGTCCACTCAGGTCTGCGCCACAGTGACGGCGATTGTGCGCCACCTCCGTGGTGATCTCGAGTCCGAAATCGACATGAGTCTGGCGCAGAACGTGAGGCGCCGCCATGAACCTGGCGCAGAACGCAGGCGTCACCATGAACCTGGCGCAGAACGCGAGGCGTCCGGACAACGCGAAGCGGCCCCGGGCGAGAACCGAAGTTCTCGGGCCCGGGGCCGCTTGCGGAGGGTGACTGTTCGCTCAGCAGACCACTGTCAGCCAGCAGCCGCAGTCAGCCAGCCAGTCAGCGGACCGCTGCCGATCAGGACGCCGACCCGGTCGACCCGGCGCCGGCGAGTTCGCCGCCGGAGGACGAATCGTCGGATCCGGAGGTCGGGAAGGTCTCGGTCTCGACGCCTTCGAAGGTGAACTGCGCGTCCTTGCCTTCGCCCTCGATGTCGACCTTGATCGTCTGACCGCGGCCGATCTCCTTGAAGAGGATCTTCTCCGAGAGCTGGTCCTCGATCTCGAGCTGGATCGTGCGGCGCAGCGGACGTGCACCGAGCACCGGATCGTAGCCGCGATCGGCCAGCAGGTTCTTGGCCGCATCGGTGAGCTCGACCTTCATGCCCTGATCCGCCAGACGCGTGTCGAGGCGCTCGAGGAACAGGTCGACGATCTCGATGATCTCTTCCTTGTTCAGCTGCGGGAACACGATCGTGTCATCGACGCGGTTGAGGAACTCGGGACGGAAGTGCTGCTTGAGCTCTTCGTTGACCCGCTGCTTCATCCGGTCGTAGTTGGTCTTGGTGTCACCCTCGACCTGGAATCCCATCTGCAGACCGCTGGAGACGTCACGCGTGCCCAGGTTGGTCGTCATGATGATGATCGTGTTCTTGAAGTCGACCTCACGACCCTGCGAGTCGGTGAGTCGGCCGTCCTCGAGAATCTGCAGCAGCGAGTTGAAGATGTCCGAGTGGGCCTTCTCCACCTCGTCGAAGAGGACGACGGAGAACGGCTTGCGACGCACCTTCTCCGTGAGCTGGCCGCCCTCTTCGTAGCCGACGTAGCCGGGAGGCGAACCGAAGAGACGCGACACGGTGTGCTTCTCCGAGTATTCCGACATGTCGAGGCTGATGAGGGAATCCTCGTCGCCGAAGAGGAACTCCGCGAGAGCCTTCGCGAGCTCGGTCTTTCCCACACCGGTGGGACCGGCGAAGATGAACGAACCCGACGGACGCTTCGGATCCTTCAGACCCGCACGGGTCCGGCGGATCGCCCGCGAGATCGACTTGACCGCATCGTTCTGGCCGATGATGCGCTTGTGCAGCTCGTCTTCCATCCGCAGCAGACGCGAGGACTCCTCCTCGGTGAGCTTGAAGATCGGAATGCCGGTGGCAGAGGCGAGCACCTCGGCGATGAGATCGGCGTCGACGGTGGCGGAGGTGTCCTTGCCGCCCTTGCGCCAGGCCTCGGTCTGCTCGTCCTTCTCGTGCTGGAGCTTCATCTCCGAGTCCCGCTCGGAGGCCGCCAGCTCGAAGTCCTGAGCGTCGATCGCAGCTTCCTTGCGGTGACGGGCCTCAAGGATCTTCTCCTCGAGGTCACGGATCTCCTGCGGCACCGACAGCCGCGAGATGCGCAGCTTCGCTCCCGCTTCGTCGATGAGGTCGATCGCCTTGTCCGGCAGGTACCGGTCGTTGATGTAGCGATCGGACATGTTGACGGCAGCCGCGAGAGCACCCTCGGTGATCGTCACCTTGTGGTGCGCCTCGTACTTGTCGCGCAGGCCCTTGAGGATCTCGATCGAGTGCGCGAGCGAGGGCTCGGGCACCTGGATCGGCTGGAAGCGGCGCTCGAGCGCAGCGTCCTTCTCGATGTGCTTGCGGTACTCGTCGAGCGTCGTCGCACCGATCGTCTGGAGCTCACCTCGGGCGAGCATCGGCTTGAGGATCGATGCGGCGTCGATGGCGCCTTCGGCGGCACCGGCACCCACGAGCGTGTGGATCTCATCGATGAAGAGGATGATGTCACCGCGCGTGCGGATCTCCTTGAGCACCTTCTTCAGACGTTCCTCGAAGTCACCGCGGTACCGGGAGCCGGCGACGAGGGAGCCGAGGTCGAGCGTGTAGAGCTGCTTGTCGGTGAGGATCTCGGGAACCTCGCCGTTGACGATCGCCTGCGCCAGACCCTCGACCACGGCGGTCTTGCCGACGCCGGGCTCGCCGATGAGAACCGGGTTGTTCTTCGTGCGGCGGGAGAGGATCTGCATGACGCGCTGCATCTGCTCGTGCCGGCCGATGACCGGATCGAGCTTGCCCTCACGGGCGGCTGCGGTGAGGTTGCGCCCGAACTGGTCGAGGACGAGCGAGCCCGAGGGCGTGCCCTCTTCGCGACCGCCGGCAGCGACCGGCTCCTTGCCCTGGTAGCCCGAGAGCAGCTTGATGACTTCCTGGCGCACCCGCCCGAGGTCGGCGCCGAGCTTGACGAGGACCTGAGCGGCCACGCCCTCGCCTTCGCGGATGAGGCCGAGCAGGATGTGCTCGGTGCCGATGTAGCTGTGGCCCAGCTGCAGGGCCTCACGGAGACTGAGCTCGAGGACCTTCTTCGCGCGCGGAGTGAACGGGATGTGCCCGCTCGGCGCCTGCTGTCCCTGCCCGATGATCTCCTGGACCTGATCGCGAACCTGTTCGAGGGAGATGTCCATCCCCTCGAGAGCCTTGGCCGCCAGGCCTTCACCCTCGTGGATGAGGCCGAGCAGGATGTGCTCGGTTCCGATGTAGTTATGCTTGAGGAGTTTGGCCTCTTCCTGGGCGAGCACCACCACTCGGCGGGCTCGGTCAGTGAACCGCTCGAACATATTCACCCTCCTGGAGTTCTGGTATCTGTAGAGCGTAACGACCCAACCTCGGGATCTATTGCACGTTTCGCCATCAGCCGAAACCGTTCGGCTCAGGGCGAAATCCCTTGATCCTGCGCCGAGGCGGTCGGTCGGAACCCGGTCCACCGCAGTCGGTCGGCCGCCCCGTTCGGACGCTGCCGCGACCGGCGCACGTGGCACCGCTCTCACGTCGAACGCCAACCGAGCGCTTCCGTGCTTACACTGTATATTCGGAGTCCCCGGGTTTCCGGATGGGTGCGGACCTGGTCTCTTCCAAAGTCCTTTTGACCGCCTCGGCGATTGTCATCCTCCCGGCAATCGGTGACGGCACCCTCAAACACCACACGCAACGCAGACGGCGTTGCCGATATTCCGCCACCGGCATTGCCGCCTGGAAAGCCGCCTGCGGAGAAACAAATCGGCACGCGCGACGCTCAGTCAATTCTCAAGAAAGTCGCTTTGCGCGGCTAATCCCTAACTGCGACACCGCCGCCGCAGAATCGCAGTCACCTGCACGGATGGCCGGATGCAGGCGCAGACCCCGCGATCCGGCGCGGCGCACGCACCGATCAAGCCCAGGCGACGAAAAGACCGAGGGACCGATGCTCGTGTCATCGGTCCCTCGGCGAATCGGCGCCCCTGTCAGGGGGCTGTCGTTCAGTTGTGCCTGTGCTCAGTTCCCTGCGGCTTCGTAGGCCTGGACGATCTCCTGGGGGATCCGTCCGCGATCACCGAGCTGGTAGCCGTTCTCCTGCGCCCATTCGCGGATCTTCGCGGTGTCCCGCTTGGGGCCCGAGCCGGTCGATCCTCCGCGGCGTCCGCGTGAACCGGGGTTGGCCACACGGCGGGCTTTGGCGATATAGGGAGCAAAGGTCTCACGCAGCTCTTCGGCATTCTTCGTGGACAGTTCCAGTTCATAAGTCCCCTGGTCGAGGCTGAACCGAACGGTTTCGGCTGCTTCCGAACCGTCGAAATCATCCGTGAGAACGAGTCGCATCTCCCGTGCCATGTTCACTCTTTTCATTTTCAGACGACTTTACGGGTGTAAGCATAACACCCGAATCCCCATTATCGTCCAATTCGCTAACTTCATGCTCCGAATAGAATTTCTCGATCTGCTCGCGTTCTGTCCGATCTGCGCGAACAATGCCGCGCATCACGTACCAGAAGAGCAATGCGATGCAGATCGACGGAAGCAGCGCCTTGATGAGATCCAGCACGGTCTCAGCCTTCCTCTGTGGAGTCCGAATTCGCCGCAGCGATCGGTTTGGTGAAGGGGAAGAGAATGGTTTCGCGAATTCCCAGACCGGTGAGCGCCATGAGCAGACGGTCGAGGCCCATGCCCATTCCCCCGGTCGGGGGCATGCCGTGTTCCATCGCGGTGAGGAACTCCTCGTCGAGGCCCATCGCCTCACCGTCACCGCGGGCGGCGTCGGCGGCCTGCGCTTCGAAGCGCTGCCGCTGGATGACGGGGTCGACGAGCTCGGAGTATCCGGTCGCCAGCTCGAAGCCGCGGACGTAGAGATCCCACTTCTCGACGACGCCGGGCTTGTCCCGGTGCTCGCGCACGAGCGGTGAGGTGTCGACCGGGAAGTCGGTGACGAAGGTCGGCGCCCACAGCTTGTCCTTGTAGAAGTGCTCCCACAGCTCCTCGACGTACTTGCCGTGCGAGCGGAAGACTCCGCCCAGGTCGACGTCGTGGTCCGCGGCGATCTTCTCGAGCTCCTCGATGCCGGTCAGCGGGGTGACCTCGACACCGGATTCGGCCGAGAGCGTCTCGTACATGCTCACGACCGCCCAGTCGCCGCCGAAGTCGTAGTCGGTGCCGTCGTCGAGGGTGACGAGCAGCGAGCCCGTGGCGTCCTGGGCCGCGTTCTGGACGAGCGTCTTCGTCAGCTCCGCGATCGAATGGTAGTCCCCGTAGGACTGGTAGGCCTCGAGCATCGCGAACTCCGGCGAGTGCGTCGAGTCGGCGCCTTCGTTGCGGAAGTTCCGGTTGATCTCGAAGACGTTGTCGATGCCGCCGACGATGGCCCGCTTGAGGAAGAGCTCGGGGGCGATGCGCAGGTACATGTCGATGTCGTAGGCGTTCATGTGCGTCTTGAACGGGCGGGCCGCCGCTCCCCCGTGCATGACCTGGAGCATCGGCGTCTCGATCTCGATGAAGTCCTGGTCGGCGAACGTCCGCCGCAGCGAGGCCATCACCTCGGCGCGGGTGCGCATCGTCGTCCGTGCGGCCTCCCGCGTGATGAGGTCGAGGTAGCGCTGGCGCACGCGGGTGTCCTCGGCGAGTTCCGTGTGCAGGCCCGGCAGCGGGCGGAGGGCCTTCGACGCCATCTGCCACTCATCGGCGAGCACGGAGAGCTCCCCGCGCTTGGACTTGATGACCCTGCCGTGGAGGAAGAGGAAGTCGCCGAGGTCGACGTCGGCCTTGAAGTCGGCCAGGCGCTCCTCGCCGACCTCGCGCAGGGAGAGCATCCCCTGCAGGCGGGTGCCGTCACCGGCCTGCAGGGTGACGAAGGCGAGCTTGCCGGTGGTGCGGACGAAGACGACGCGGCCGACGACGCCGACGACATCGTCGGTCTCGTCACCGGCTTCGAGGTCGGGGTGGGCAGCGTGGACCTGCGCGAGAGTGTGCGTGCGGGGCACGGAGACGGGGTAGGCCTCGGTGTCGGAGTCCAGCATCCGCTGCCGCTTGTCCTTGCGGATCCTGATCTGTTCGGGATCGAGGTGTTCCGGTGCGGACTCAGCGGTGTCAGGGATGATCGACTCAGTTTCTGCCATGCCCTCAAGGCTACCGCGCCAGCACCCCGCGGGGGAATTCGCGCAACCGCCCTGAGGCCCCCGCCACACCCCGTGCGGAGGGGGTCGCAGGCCGGCCGACCCGCCCCGTCAGCTCAGGCGAGGAGGGCGAGGATCTCCTGGGCCTGCGCCTCGGTGATCCGCCCCAGGGCGAGCGCCTTCGCCGTCGTCGACCGGGCCAGTGCGATGTAGCTGTCGCGGGTGCCCGGATGGGAGACGGCAAGGCTGTATTCGCTCAGGGCCGCCAGGTGCGCGGCGAGCGTCCCGACATCGCCGCGGGCGACCGGTCCGGTCAGCGCCTTCGCCCCGTTCTGCAGGGTGTTGGCGACACTCGCGTCGACGAGAGCGGTGAGCACCCGCGAGGGGTCCTCGACACCGGCTTCGGTGAGCATCTCGAGGGCCTCGGCGATGATCGTGATCGAGTGGTTCGACGCGTGCGTGATCGCGGCGTGGTAGAGCGGTCGGTCGGCCTCGGCGATCTCGATCGGTTCAGCCCCCATCTCGACGACGAGGGCCTCGCCCACCGGCCGGATCGGTCCGGGTGCGGTGACGGCGACGGTGGCCTGCCGCAGGCGCGGAAGGTCGACGGCGGTGCCGGTGAACGACAGTGACGGATGCAGGGCGATCGGCAGCGCCCCGACGCCGGTCGCCGGTTCGAGGATGTCCGTGCCGTAGCGTCCGGAGACGTGGACGACGATCTGACCTGCGTGGATCCGGCCGAGCGCGGCGAGACCGGAGACGAGCGAGCCTATCTCGTCGTCGGGCACGGCGAGCAGCAGGAGTTCGGCGCGTTCGGCGATCTGGTCGGGAGGGAGGACGGGCACGCCGGGCAGCATGTCCTCGGCGCGTTCGAGGCTGGCCGCCGAGGTGGCGCTGACCCCGATGATCGCATGTCCGGCCGCCCGCCAGGCGGCTCCGATGACGGAGCCGACGCGGCCGGCGCCGATGATGCCGATGCCCAGGCGCGGGGCGTCCGGGGGCGGTGCGGTCATGCGTCGATCCCCTTCCCGGTGCGGCGCTGCTCGTCGAAGTGCTCACGGGCCAGCCGGGTGCGTTCGGCGTGTTCGGCGAAGAACCGCCGCGCCTCCTCGGCGTCCTGGTGGGCGACGTTCGGGGTGATCGGCCCTGCCGTCGAGTGCACCGCCACCGAGGCGAGACCGAGTGACCGCAGGAGCGGACCCTGCCGGTACTCCATCGACTGGACGCGTTCGTGCGGGACGAAGTCGACGCGGCGCTCGAGGCGGCCGAGGCGGATGACGAGGAGGGCTTCGGTGATCGCGTACGCCCGCCGCTTCCACACGAGCGGGTCGATGAATCGGGAGGAGCGCGGCTGCGGGTGGAAGGCCTGCTCGGCGCGCGCGGCCTGCGGGTCGGGCGAGTCGGTGTCGTACATCGCCGAGAGCGTGAGGCTGCGGGCGCTGACCTCGTCGTCGACCTGCGGTGCCGGCAGGGCGAGACCGATCATCGTCAGCGCCTGGTCGATGTCGCCGACGGGCAGCAGCAGGTTCGATTCGCCCTTGTCGCCGGCGCTGGCGATGTTGTACTCGGCCTTCCACCAGCCGCCGATGCGCCACAGCAGCGGCTGGTGCAGGCACACCGCCTGCACCCGGTCCAGCGGGATGACCTTCCGCGAGGTCGAGACGAGGCCGTGGCTGACGGCGAGGCCCGAGTCGGTGAGGCGGACGACGAAGTTCGCGTTGTCGAGGTCCTTCTTCACCGAGGCGAATGCCGCGATGCCGGCGGGCAGCACGCCGAAGAGCATCGGCACCGCCGCCTCCCGGACACCGGTGAGGAAGAGGACGATGGCCGCGACGATGACGGCGAGGAAGACGAGGACGCCGATGAGGAAGTCGGTCTTGAGCAGCGAGGAGAGGATGACGCGGTGGACGGGCACCCGGATGATCTCGCCCTCCTCCGTCAGCCTGGTCGAGACGCCGTAGGGGGCGAGCATGTCGTTGAGGCTGTCCTCGGCCTCCCCGATCGCCTCCCCCGCGTACCGGCTCAGGCGCTTGCTCAGCCGCACACCGATGCTGTCACCGGCGCGTTCGGGGGCGCTGAGATCGACCGTCGGCTCCCCTGGACCCTGGCCCGCGCCGAGGCTGTCGACCGTGCCGTCCTCACCTGCCCAGGCCGCCTGGCCGACCGGGGTACCGGCAGGGCTGCCGAGCCCAACGGGCCCTCCCGGGACCCCTGCATCACCGACACCGGCAACGGCGGCACTGCCGGCACCACCGGCAGGTCGCCCGCCCTGCTTGACCTCGCGCACCGCGGCGAGGAGCTCATCGCGCAGGGCGTCGGCCTTCTTCCGGCTGAGGTACTTCAGCGACACGTTGGCGCCCTTGCCGCCGGCGACGTCGAAGACGAGCTCGGCGAGTCCGAGGAGACGGGGCACGAGCTTCTGCTGGAGGTCGATCGACTGGACCCGGTCGAGGCGGGCCTTGCGCAGCTTCTTCGCGAGCAGGCCGGAACGGGCGTAGATCGCCTCGGCGTCGACGCGGTAGCCCATGACCCGCCAGGCGAGCCAGCTGTAGACACCGGCGACGGCGAGGACGAGGAGGACCCCGCCGAGGCCGGCGAGGATGACGAGCGGATGCGCGCCGACCCAGCCGGCCATCGACAGGTCGACGCCGTCACCGGCCGCGAAGTCGCTGAGCGCCTGCTGGATGAAGTTCTGCCCGACGTACCCGGCGACGACGAAGAGGACGACGATGACGCCGAGGCTCTCAAGCACCGGGGTGAGCGGATGGACCCGATGCCAGACCTCCGGGGCGGCCACCTCGGCGACGGAGGACTCCGCAGCCGGCTGGGGCTCCGCTGCCGGCTGGGACTGCCCGGTCTCCTCGGTGATGTCGTGATCGGAGCTCATCGTCACAGCCCTGCCAGGTTCGCCTGTCCGCGACCGGCGAGGCTGTCGCGGAGGCGGTCGGCGTCGGGGCGCGGCAGGCCGGGGATCGTCGCATCGGTGGCCGCCGAGGCGGTGTGGAGTTTGACGGTGGCCAGTCCGAACATCCGGTCGATGGGGCCGGAGTCGACGTCGACGAACTGGAGGCGGCCGTAGGGCACAACGGTGGTGCGGCGGAACATGATGCCGCGGCGGATGAGGAGGTCGTCATCGCGTTCGGCGTACCCGATGACCTTCGCCTGCCGGTAGAGGACGACGAGGTAGACGACGGCCCAGACGAGGATCGCCGCCCACAGCGGGTGCAGCCACCACTGGGACGGGAAGATCACGGCGAGTGCGATCGCCACGGCGAGCAGCGGGACGAAGAACGTCAGCGACGAGATCGTCTCCTTGCGCCAGTACTTCGGGCTGACTCGGGTGTAGATCGGGTCGGTCATGCGGCTTCGGCTCCTGGTGGGTCGTGGGGCGGGAGGGTGCAGAAGATCTCGACGATGATCCCGACGATCATCAGGGCAGCGGCGGCGATCGCGGCGAAGAGCATGCCGGCGGCGAGGTCGTTGCGGATGCCCGGAGCCGAGAAGAAGTAGTAGGCGGCGTTGCCGAGGTACCAGCCGGCCAGCCCGGCTCCGGTCAGAGCGCTCGCCTTGGCCATGACGGCCACGCGGGCGGCCTGGAGCGGGTCGATCTCGCGGGTCCGGTCCCCCTCGTTCCACTTCTTGATCGGGTAGCCGAGGACGAGGAGGACGGCGGCGAGGATGAGCATGCCGATGATCGGGAACCACGGCTGGCCCGGCAGCGCGAACCCCTGGCTCTCGAGGAGCACGTCGACGAGCACGCCGAGGACGACGCCGGCGGTCGCCCAGATGACGAGCATGCCTGAGGAGGTTCGCTGCATGCTCCTCAGTCTTTCAGATCTCCGGCGTCTGCGGGGAGGGAACCCGGGTGATTTCCTGATCGGCCAGTGCGGCGATGACCTCGGAGATCGGCTGGCGCCCGGTGGCCGTGGCGACCGTCGTCTCCGGTGCGAGCTCCGCCCACGGGACGAGGACGAAGGCCCGCTCGTGAGCGCGCGGGTGCGGCAGGGTGAGCGTCGGGGTCGCTGAGCGGACCTCCCCGGCCTCGGTGGTGACGCTGATGAGGTCGATGTCGAGGGTCCGCGGTCCCCACCGCAGCTCCCGGGTCCGACCGGCGGCGACCTCGATGCCCTGGGCCACCCCGAGGAGCTGGTCGACGGGCAGGGCGGTCTCGATGAGGACGCCGAGGTTGAGGAAGTCGTTCTGCTCGACCCCGCCCCACGGTGCGGTCCGGTAGAGCGAGGACCGGGCGGCGACCGTGATCGCCGGGTGCCGGTCGAGGGCGGCGACGGCGTCGTCGAGCGTGGCCGCGGCATCGCCGAGGTTGGCCCCGAGGCTGAGATAGGCGACCGCGGCCGGTGCCTCGGCAGGACCCGCGTCCGCGCGGTGCCGGTCGACGGTGACGGTGACGTCGGCGAAGGTCCGCTCGATCGGGGCGCTCGGCTTGTGGACGACGACCTCGACATGGTCGGTCAGGGTCAGGCAGTGGTCGGCGATCGCCTCGGCGAGAGTCTCGATGAGGTCGAAGGTGGTGTCCTCGACGATGTGGGCGACCGCCTCGGCGAGGTCGCCGTAGTGGATGGTGTCGGCGATGTCATCGGTCCCGGCCGCAGCCGCCGTCGACGTGTGGAGGACGACGTCGACGACGAAGTCCTGACCCTCGCGCTTCTCGAAGTCGAAGACGCCGTGGTTGCCGCGCACCGTCAGGCCGCGCAGCTCGATCCGGTCCGGCTGTGAGCTCATGCCCGGCCGGGCTTCCACGGTGAGGTGCCCGGGGCCGCGTGATCGGCGATGGCAGCCGTCACCCGACAGGCCAGCGCCGAGGCGGCCGGGTCGTGGACGCGCACCGCCCAGGCCCCTGCCTGCGCGGCGAACGCCGAGATCACGGCCGTGGCCTGGTCCTTCGCCGCTTCCGCGGCACGCGTCGGATCCTCCGGCGAGACGAGAGAGGAGATGAAGCGCTTGCGGCTCGCGGCGACGAGGAGGCGCTGGTCGAACGCGGAGAACGCGTCGAGCCCGGCGAGGATCTGCCAGTTGTGGTCGGCGTTCTTCGAGAAGCCCAGGCCCGGATCGACGATGATCGCGTCCGCGTCGATGCCGGCGGCCACGGCTGCATCGATGCGCTCGCGCAGTTCGGCGACCACCTCGGCGAGGACATCGTCGTAGTGGAACGTCGCATCCGCACGGTCGAGATGACCGCGCCAGTGCATGAGGACGATCGGGACGCCGGTGTCCGCGGCGACGGTGAGCATGCCGGGATCCGACAGGCCGGCCGAGACGTCGTTGATGATGTGCGCCCCGGCGTCGATGGCCGCCGAGGCCACCGCCGCCCGCATCGTATCGACGCTGATGAGCACGCCGGCAGCGGCGAGTTCACGGACGACGGGCACGACCCGGCGCAGCTCCTCGTCCTCGTCGACGCGGACCGCACCGGGGCGAGTCGATTCCCCGCCGACGTCGATGATGTCCGCGCCTGCGGTCGTCAGTGCGAGCCCGTGGGCGATCGCCTTGGCGTGGTCGAAGTAGCGGCCGCCGTCGGAGAAGGAATCGGGCGTGACGTTGAGGACGCCCATGATCTGCGTGCGCGCCGGATCCCCGAGAGCAGGCGGCTGACCCGCGGCAGGGGTCGGTTCGACAGCCGGTGTCCCTGTCATCGCTCAGCCTCGGAGGATGAGGCTCATCGCCTCCGCCCGGGACGCCGGTTCGCGCAGCTGACCGCGCACCGCTGAGGTGATCGTCGAGGCGCCGGGCTTGCGGACTCCGCGCATCGTCATGCACAGATGCTCGGCCTCGACGACGACGATCGCGCCCTGGGGTTCGAGGTAGGTCATCAGGGCGTCGGCGATCTGCGAGGTCAGCCGCTCCTGGACCTGGGGACGGCGGGCGTAGACCTCGACGAGCCGGGCGAGCTTCGACAGGCCGGTGACCTTGCCGTTCTTCGCCGGGATGTAGCCGACGTGGGCGACGCCGTGGAACGGCACGAGGTGGTGTTCGCACATCGAGTAGAGGTCGATGTCGCGGACGAGGACCATCTCCTCGTGGCTGATGTCGAACGTCACGGAGAGGATCTCGGCCGGGTCGTGGTGGAGACCGGCGAAGAACTCCTCATAGGCGCGGGCCACCCTGGCCGGGGTCTCGATGAGCCCGTCGCGGTCGGGGTCCTCCCCGACGGCGAAGAGGATCTCCCTGACTGCCGCGGCGATGCGCTCATGATCGACCGTGGGCTTGTCCGCGGTCGTCTCGCCGAGGTCGTCGAACACGTAATCGGTCATCAGCGCTGGCCTCCCGGTTCGTCCCCGGACAGACCGGAGTTCGGTCCTGCCGGCCCGGTGGGACCGGCGGGTCCGACCGGACCGTTGGGGTCGCGGGGTCCCGGCGGGTTGTGCGGCACGTCGGGGCCGTGGGTGCCGGTCGGTCCGGCACCGGGCAGGTCCGTCGTGTCGGGACCCGGACCACCGGAGTGGCCGGTGCCGTCCTGATCGCCGCCGGCGCTGCGGCCGCCCTGCGGGGCAGGAGGCACGATCGGGCCGCGGTCGGAGACCGGGCGCTCGTCGTTGGCCAGCCACACCTCGCGGCGGGGCCGTTTGAGGACGGGGGCGAAGATCTCCTCGAGGGCGGCCTGGTCGAGCGTCTCGCGTTCGAGCAGCTGGTAGGCCAGGGCGTCGAGGATGTCGCGGTTGTGGGTGAGCACCCAGTACGCATCGGCGTGCGCGGTGTCGATGAGCGCGCGCACCTCCTTGTCGATGGCCGACAGCGTCGAATCGCCGTACTCGTCGCCGGCGCCGTAGCCGCGTCCGGCGAAGGGCTCGGATTGGTCGTCGCCGATCTTGACCATGCCGAGCTTCTCGCTCATGCCGTACTGCGTGACCATCTTCCGGGCGATGTTCGTCGCCTTCTCGATGTCGTTGCTCGCCCCGGTCGTCGGATCGTGGAACACGACCTCCTCGGCGACGCGTCCGCCCATCGCGTAGGCGAGCTGGTCGAGGAGTTCGTTGCGGGTCGTCGAGTACTTGTCCTCGCTCGGCAGCACCATCGTGTAGCCCAGGGCGCGGCCGCGGGGCAGGATCGTCACCTTCGTCACCGGGTCGGTGTTGTTCATCGCCGCAGCGACGAGGGCGTGGCCGCCCTCGTGGTAGGCGGTGACGAGGCGCTCCTTGTCGTTCATCAGGCGCGTGCGCTTCTGCGGTCCGGCGATGACGCGGTCGATCGCCTCGTCGAGGATGCGGTTGTCGATGACCTTCGCGTTCTCACGCGCGGTGAGCAGGGCCGCCTCGTTGAGGACGTTGGCGAGATCGGCGCCGGAGAATCCGGGGGTGCGCTTGGCGATCTGGCCGAGGTCGACGTCGGGGGCCAGCGGCTTGTCCTTCGCGTGGACCTCGAGGATCTTCTTCCGGCCCTTCATGTCCGGGGCCTCGACCGGGATCTGCCGGTCGAAGCGGCCCGGGCGCAGCAGCGCCGGGTCGAGGACGTCGGGCCGGTTGGTCGCGGCGATGAGGATGACGTTGGTCTTGACGTCGAAGCCGTCCATCTCGACGAGGAGCTGGTTGAGCGTCTGCTCGCGCTCGTCGTGCCCGCCGCCCATGCCGGCCCCGCGCTGGCGGCCGACGGCGTCGATCTCGTCGATGAAGATGATGCAGGGGGCGTTCGCCTTCGCCTGTTCGAAGAGATCGCGCACGCGGGAGGCGCCGACGCCGACGTACATCTCGACGAAGTCGGAACCGGAGATCGAGTAGAACGGCACACCCGCCTCACCGGCGACGGCCTTCGCGAGCAGGGTCTTGCCGGTGCCCGGCTGACCGTAGAGGAGGACGCCCTTGGGGATCTTCGCCCCGACGGCCTTGAACTTCTCGGGTTCGGCGAGGAACTCCTTGATCTCCTCGAGCTCTTCGAGCGCCTCGTCGACCCCGGCGACGTCCTTGAACGTGACGTCCGGGTTCTCCTTGTTGACGAGCTTGGCCTTCGACTTGCCGAAGTTCATCATCTTCCCGCCGCTCATCTGCGAGATGAGGAACCAGAAGACGACGAAGATGATGACGAACGGGATGAGGGTGCCCAGCAGCGACATCAGCCAGCTCTGCTGCGGCACCTCGTCGGTGTAGCCCTGAGTGGGGTTCGCCTCGGTGACGGCCTCGACGATCTGGTCGCCGCGCTGTTCGACGTAGTAGAACTGGACCTTCTTGCCGTATTCCTGGCCGTCGACCGTGAGGTCCTCTTTGAGGGTGAGGTCGACGCGCTGGTCGCGGTCGACGATCTTGGCCTGTTCGACCTGGTCGTCGGCCAGCAGTTGGAGTCCCTGCTCGGTGTCGATCTGGCTGAAGCCCACACGGCTGAAGAGGAGCGCTCCGATGGACACCACGAGGAGCGCCATGACGATCCAGATCAAGGGACCTCTCGTCGCCTTGTTGAGCAGTGGACGTCGCTTTTTGGACTCGGCCATAGATCCTCTCAGGATTTCAGTCTGGGCAGCCCGTGCAGGCCGCCGCGGCTGCCTGGGAGCATCCCCCACAGCCTAGTACGTACCAGTGGCATAGCGGGAATCAGAGAGGTTTTGTTCCCCGGCGGAAGCAAATTCCAGGCAACGCGCGGTGGGCGCTCAGCTCACCGGTGCTCAGCTGTAGACGTGCTGTGCCAGCGTCGCGACGAACGGGACGTTGCGGTACTTCTCCGCGTAGTCGAGTCCGTAGCCGATGACGAACTCGTTGGGGACGTCGAAGCCGACGTACTTGACGTCGATGTCGACCTTGACGGCTTCGGGTTTGCGCAGCATCGTGCAGATCTCGACGTCGGCGGCTCCGCGCGAGCGCAGGTTCTGCACGAGCCAGGACAGAGTGAGGCCGGAGTCGATGATGTCCTCGACGATGAGCACGTGGCGGCCGGTGAGGTCGGTGTCGAGGTCCTTGAGGATCCGCACGACGCCGGAGGACTTCGTGCCCGAGCCGTAGGAGGAGACGGCCATCCAGTCCATCGTCACCGGCGAGTGCAGGGCGCGGGCGAGGTCGGCCATGACCATGACCGCACCCTTGAGGACGCCGACGAGGAGGATGTCCTTGTCCTTGTAGTCTTCATCGATGGCGGCGGCCAGTTCAACGAGTCGGGCGGCTATCTGTTCTTCCGAGACGAGCACTTCTTCGATGTCATTGCCGAGATCGTTGATGTCCACTGGTGTCGATTCTCCTCGTGTGGGGTGGCTGTGACTCCATTATGGGCGACGGGACCGCCGCGGAGCCACCCGCGCAGTCACTGGGTCAGCTCGTCGTCGACGGTGCCCGGTGCCGCGGAGAGATAACCGGTGATGCCCATGAGCACGGAGACGGCGATCATGAGGAGGAGCGGCAGGGTCCAGGCGCCGCTGAGGCCGAGCAGCCCGCCGACGGCGAGCGGGCCGAGGGCGGCGAGCACATAGCCGGAGGACTGGACGAACGCCGAGGTGCGGGCGGTGACCGAGACGTCACGCGTGCGGCTGGTGATGAGGGCGAGGGCCGCGGGGAACGCGAATCCGCCGTAGGAGAGGAGCACCGCCCAGAGCACCGGCGCCGAGGCGGGGGCGAGGAGGAGGCCCGTGTAGCCGGCGACGGCGCTGACGGCGAAGGAGACGAGGAAGGCGCGGGGTGCGATCCCGCGCATGATGATCTGCGGGGCGAGGAAGCCGCCGGGCAGACCGCCGAGGGTGACGATCGTGAGCATGATACCGGCGGCGACGGGGTCGAGTCCGGCATCCCGGTAGATCTGCGGCAGCCACCCGAACTGGACGTAGGCGTTGACGGACTGGAGGCCGAAGAACATCGCCATGTACCGCGCCTTCGCGGTCATGTGGATGTGCCGCCTCGGTGCCGGTGTCGCGTTGCGCTCGGTTCCGGGGGTGCGGTCGGTTCCGGGGGCGCGGAAGACGGGCACGGAGCCGAGGCCGCGCAGGACGATCCATGTGGCCAGGGCGGCGAGGGGGACGAGCACCCAGGCGCCGAGGCCGACCCGCCAATCGTCGAAGTGCTCGGTCAGGGGCGCGGTGAGGAGGGCGGGGAACATCGCGCCGAGGCCGAGGGAAACGGTGAACGCGGTCGCGCCGAGGTGGGCTCGGTGCGGGAAGCGGGTCTTGACGAAGACGGGGAGGATGACGTTGCCGAGCGACATCCCGGCCAGGGCGGCGATCGTCAGGGCGGCGAACGCCACCCATGAGTCGACGAGGACGCGGGCGCCGATGCCGCCGGCGATGAGCACGCAGGCGATCGTCAGCGAGGTGAAGAGTCCGACGCGCCGCAGGAGCGGGACGGCGAGGAAGCCGCAGACGGCGAAGATGAGACCGGGCAGGGCGGTGAGCAGGCCGGTCTGCCATTCGGCGAGGCCGAAGGCGGTCTGGACCTCGGCGAGGACGGGGCCGAGTGAGGAGGCCGCGGGACGCAGCGAGGAGGCGATGAGGACGAGGCAGATGAGGGCGAGCACGTCGAGGCCGGGGCCCATCCGCGGGCCGGTGGCGTTCGCGGTCCCGGGAGTGGTGCTCATGCGGTCATCCTCTCAGACGGTGCTCCGTCGTTCGTCGGTCTCTCACCCCTCGGTCTCACACCCGGCGGTCTCTCACGCCTGGGTCCCGGAAGGGGGTTCACTGGTGGGTGGACGGCTGCACGGGTGGAGCCGGGGTGGGCAGCCGCCCGAACAATGGTATACCGTTTGAGTCGAGGGCTCCGACCGGGCCTGCAGCTCACCGTCTCCCACCCGCAGAGACCTCTCCTACCCGCAGAGTGTTCTCCCCGACCAGCAGAGCGCTCTCCCCGACCATCGGAGAGCAGAGAGAAAGCCGAGGCAGCCCATGGCCACCACGTTCACCGATGTCCGCCTCTTCCCGCGCTATCCGGACGAGGCGGCCGTCGACGTCGTCGTCGCCGACGGTCGGATCGCGGCGATCACGCCTGCCGGCGAGGCCGGCGGCGCGGGAGCCGGGGCCGGCGAAGCGGGCGCCGCAGCGTCCGACGAGATCGTCGAGGGGCGCGGACGAGTGCTGCTGCCGAGCCTCGGGGATGTCCATGCGCACCTCGATTCGAACCGCCTCGGGCAGACCTTCCGCCCGCACACCGCCGACGGCACGCTGCACGGCTACATCATGAACGACCGCGCGAACTGGCGCAGCGGCGAACGGTCGGTGCGCGACCAGGCGAGCTTCGCGATCGCCGCGATCATCGCCTCGGGTGGATCGCGGATCCGCTCGCACGCGCAGATCGACTCCGACACCGGGCTCGAGCGCTTCACCGGGGTCCGCGATGCCCTCGCCGCTCATGCGGACGTCCTCGATTCGCAGATCGTCGCGTTCCCGCAGGCGGGCATCGTGCGGGAGAAGGGCGTCCGGGATCTTCTCGACGCGGCCCTGACCGAGGGCGCTGATCTCGTCGGCGGCCTCGACCCCGTCCAGTACGATCGCGACCCGAAGACGCATCTCGACATCGTCTTCGATCTCGCCGAGAAGCACGGCAAAGGCGTCGATATCCACCTCCACGAGGGCGGCACGGCCGGTGTCTTCTCGTTCGAGGAGATCGCGCACCGGACGCAGACGCTCGGCCTGCAGGGGAAGGTGACGATCTCACATGCCTTCGCCCTCAACACGAACCCCGAACCCGTCGTCCGTCGCCTGGCGGAGCTCCTCGCCGAAGCGGGCATCTCCGTGACGACCGTGGCCCCGCAGAAGGGCAGCCTGCCGCAGGACATCCTCGGTGAGCAGCGGGTGGCGATCGGCCTCGGCGAGGACGGGCAGCGTGACTACTGGAGTCCCTACGGTGACGGTGACCTGCTGCGACGAACGTGGCAGCTGGCGTTCACGAACGGCTTCCGCCGCGACGAGGACATCGAGCACTGCCTCGACATCGCCTCCCGCGGAGGTGCCCAGGTGATGGCCGGGACGCGCCCCGACGGCACCGCGCTCACCGACGATGCGGACCACGGCCTCGGTGTCGGGGCGCCTGCGGACTTCCTGCTCCTCGACGCCGACACGGTCACCTCGGCGGTCATGGACTGTCCGCTCGAGCGCGACGTCTACAAGGGCGGGAGGCTCGTCGCCTCCGGCGGTGAGCTCCTCGGCGGCCTCCGCTGACCCCGTCGCTTCCCCACCGGCGGCGCGGCGTTCTCCCCCATCCGCCGCCGCGCGCTCTACTCCCCTGCTGAGCGGCGGCGTCCGCTGGCGTCGCCGCTCCCCCACCGGCACCTTGAGCGTCACGCACAACCCGTGCACGCGGCGGATTCGCGGCTCCACGGAGAGCGTGCGGAGCTGCGCGTAGTGCGTGAGGCTCGGGGTTGTGCGTGCCGCCGCACCGGCGATATCGCGCTCCCCGGAGTGCGAGCACGCCTGAGTTCAGCGTCCCGGTATCCGTCGCCGCGAATCCCACACACGCAACTCGTTGCACAACCTGTGCACGCGGCGGATTCGCGGCTCCACGGAGTGCGTGCGGAGCTGCGCGTAGTGCTCGAGGCTCGGGGTTGCGTGTGCCGAGCTGCGGGTTGCGGGTGGAGCGCGAGGTCTTTTGTGCTACGCGGGGTTGCGGGTGGAGTGCCTGGTTGTGCGTGAAGCACGGGGCTATGCGTGAAGCTCGGCGTTGAGTGTGCGTGGGGCTCGGGGGTACCTGCGGACAGCGGCGGTCGACAGCAGAGGTACGGACGCTACGAGTCCGGGTGCTTGGCGGCGAAGCCGAAGCGCACGGTGCCGCGACTGACGACGACCTCCGTATCGCCCGGGAAGGACAGACGGCCCACCCGACCGGCCCCGGCATCCTCCCTGATGAGCGCCATGAGATCGCGGATCCGGGTCGACCCGAAGGACTGCGCGGGCACTCCGAGTGAGAGCAGCCACCCGCGCAGCACGCGGGAGAGGATCGCATCGGGATGATCGCCGAGGCGGTCGAGCGGAATCTCGGACGCTCCCCGGATCTCGGCGAGGACGTCCGCGGCGGCCGCGTCGAGAAAGTCCGCGTCGGCGCGGCAGAGCTCCGCCGTCCGGGCGAGATTGTCGGTGACCGGCTGGCCGAGCTCGGCCTCGAGCGTGCCGAGCAGACTGCGCACCCGCACCCTGGCGAATGCGGCATCGGCATTCATCGGGTCGTCCCACACGGCGATCCCCTGCGCCCGGCACGCGGCTTCGGTCGCGGCCCGGTCGATGTCGAGCAGGGGGCGCAGCACATGCCCTGACCGCACCGCCATGCCGGCCAGCGACCGAGTGCCCGAACCGCGGAGCAGTCCGAGGAGCACCGTCTCGGCCTGGTCGCTGCGGGTGTGGGCGGTGAGGATCCAGTCCGCGTCATGGGCTGTCCGAGCGGTCTCGAGCGCGGCATAGCGGGCGTCTCTCGCCGCGGCCTCGATGCCGTCGGCTCCGGGTGTGACGGTGACGGCGACGATCCTCGCGGGCACTCCCCACGACTCGGCGGTGCCCGCCACGGTCGCGGCCACCTCGGCGGATTCCGCCTGCAGGCCGTGGTCGACGGTGACGGCAAGCGCCTCGACCTCGCCGCGTCGATGGAGGAAGGCGCACGCGTGGAGCAGCGCCATCGAATCGGCACCCCCGGAGACCGCGACGATGAGACGCGGCACGGCTTCCGCGCGCGGTTGCCCGGAAAGATGCGACTCCCCGGAAGCCAGCGATTCGACAGATCGGCGTGACTCCCCGTCCGCTCGCGACCGCCCTCGATCCCCCGCATCTGCCAGCGTCGCGCGGACGGCGGCGCGGATCGCGGCACTCGCCGGGTCGAGCGTCGGCCGACGCCCCGGCTCACCCGCGTCGCCACTCACTCGAGTCACTCTCGCAGCCCCTCACCCGTGGACGCGGTCGAGCCACAGCCTCGGCGTCTGGATCTCCGGGGCCGTGGGCAGGTTCTCCGCGCTCGCGTAGACTGCGCCGAACCCGGACTGGCCGACCGCGGACCGGACCTCGCGGACGAACTTCGCTCCGTCCCGGTACTGCGCGAGCTTGAGGTTCATCCCCAGCAGATTCGAGAGGAACCCTCCCTGTCCGGCGTCCCGACGCGCCTCGAACCGGCGGCGCAGCTTGCGCACGCTGGGGATGACGCCGATGCCGACCTCGTCCATGACGACGTCGGCATGGCCTTCGAGCAGGCTGAGGATCGCCGAGGCGTCGGTGAGCGCCGTCTTCATCCCCTCGTTCGTGATGAGGTCGACCATGCTCGCCTGACCGCGGATGATGCGTCCGAAGGTGGCGAACACCTCGGCGACGGTCGACCACCCCGGAGTCGAGAGCGGGGTCGAGACGAACTGCGAGAGCAGCCCCCGCATGTGCTCGCGCAGCCACGGCGCGGTGGCGAACTGGACCTGGTGGGTGGCTTCGTGGAGGGCGACCCACATCCGGAAGTCCCGGGGGTCGACCTTCATCGCCTCTTCTGCGATGAGCACCGACGGGGCGATGAACATCAGCCGCCCGGACTCCCGGGCGAAGGGATCGAACTGGCCGAGCACGCGCGTCGAGAGCAGGGAGAGGACACTCGCCACCTCGACGGCTGCGGCCCGCTGCGAGGCCGGACCGGGGACCCCCGGCAGGGCGGTCACGTCGACCATCCCGTTGAGCGACTCGGCGTTCGCCTTGATCCAGCCGACCTGGTCGAGAACGAGCACGGATCCTGCTGCCAGGCGGGTGCGGACGTCGTCGGCGTGGTCCGGGGCCAGCAGGAACGAATCGACGACGAGGTCCTGCGCAGTCAGCGCATTGTCCTTCATCCCGCCGACGAGCTCCTCGAGTCTGCCCGCCGCCGGCGGTTTCGGAGCGGAGACGACCTCGCGGGCCGTGCGGACGGCGAAGTTCTCGTCGATGATCATGAGCACCCACAATCTGCCAGCGCGGACACGGCGTCGTCGACGGTCTTGCGGGCCTCGAGGATCTTCGCCCGGTCGACCCCGTCGATCTGGAGGCTGAAGACGAGGTAGCGGCCGTCGGCGTCGAGGACTCCCCCGGCCAGCGAGGTCACCGTCGACAGGGTTCCCGTCTTCGCGTGCACGACGCCCGCGGCATTCGGATCGTCGCCGAACCGGTCGGTGAGCGTGCCGGTCAGCCCGCCGACGGGGAAGTAGCTGATGAGGCTCGAGAGCGAGTCCTTGGCGACGACCGAGGCCTGGAGGACCGTCGTGAGATCGTGCGGACTGATCCGGTTGCCGTAGTCGAGTCCCGAGGTGTCGTAGAGCTGCGTCTGCCCGAGGTCGACGGTGTCCTCGAGTGCGGCGACGACGGCCTTCGGTCCGTTCTCGAGGCTGCCGGGCATGCCTTCGGCGATCGCGACCTCGTTGCCGAGCACCTCGGCGACGACGTTGTCACTGTGGACGAGGGCGTACTCGACGATCTCGGAGATCGTCGCCGATTCCACCGCTGCGAGCGTCGCGGGTTCCTCGGTGTTCGTCGCTGCCGCCGAGGTGTCCGTCGGGTTCGGTGTCGTCCCCGCAGTGTCCGCGGCGCTGGCGGCCGCCGGCTGATCGGTGACGGTGATCCCCGCGGTCTCAAGGGCGCTGCGGAACGCGGCGAGGGCATCCGCGGACGGGTTCTCGCTGCGGCCCCGCCACGCCGCAGACGGATCCCCGACGTACCCGCTGTCGACCATGAGCGGTTGGATCGGGGTGATGACGCCCTTGGCGATGTCCGCCCGCTCCCAGCTCGGGTTGAAGGCATTGCCCGGGTAGCGGCTCGTGTCCACGGCGAGCGCCACCTCGGTGACCTGCCGGTCCTTGAGCGCCGCCGCGGTCTCCTCTGCCAGGGTCCCCAGCCCCGCGTGGCCGTTGACGGCACCGGGCTGGGATTCGCCGGCGCCGAGGAGGGCGTCCCCACCGCCGACGAGCGTGACCGTCGACGTCGCCGGGTCGAAGGCGGTCGTCGTCGACAGTCGCTGCTCACCGCCGATGGCGAGCAGCGCGGCCGAGGCGGTGAGCACCTTCGTCACCGAGGCCGGCGTCCGCGCGCGGTTCTCGTCGGTGGCGAAGAGCACCTGGTCGGTCAGGGCGTCGCGGACCTCGACGCCGAATCCCTTGACCTCGGACTCGCCGAGGATGCGCTCGAGTTCGCCGCCGGCGTTCGTCGGGATCGGGGCGGAGTCGGTGAGCGCCGAGGCGGGGGCGGGCACGTCCTGTCCGGCCGCGACCGGCTGCGGCAGCGGGTCGACCTCGATCGCCGGTTCCGTGGTGAGGAAGCCGGGGACGACGTCGGCGGCGTCGGCGACCCCGTACCCGAGGGCACCGGCGAGGAGGACGCCTGCGGTGATCCCGGCGGCGAGCCGCTTGCCCGACCGCTTCCGCTCACCGCGTGAACCCGCACCGCCCGTGCCCGTCGATCCCGTGCTCGTCGAACCGGTGCCCGTCGTATCGGCTTCTGCCGATCCCGAACCTGCCCGCGGTTCCTTCTCGGGCTGAGAGTCCTGCGGCGTCGTGGGGGTCAAACGCGGGCTCCTGTTCGTGTCATCGGGCACGTCCGCCCTCGCATCTGGTGCCGGTGCGGGGGCCGGCCGGGGAGGGTCGAGGCGTGTCGGCGGTGGGGACGCATAGGCACTATCCTAGTGATGCCACCCTAACGCGTAAGGAGCACTATGGAACTCTTGGCCACGATCGAGATCCCCCGCGGTTCCCGCAACAAGTACGAAGTCGACCATGAGACCGGCCGGGTCAAGCTCGACCGCTACCTCTTCACCTCGATGCAGTACCCCGCGGACTACGGCTTCATCGAGGACACCCTCGGCAACGACGGGGATCCCCTCGATGTGCTCGTGCTGCTCACCGAGCCCCTGTTCCCCGGTGTGCAGGTCGACGTCCGCCCGATCGGCATGTTCCAGATGGAGGACGAAGCCGGTGGCGACGACAAGGTTCTCGCCGTGCCCGCAGGCGATCCGCGCTGGGACTCCTACCAGGACATCGCCGATGTCAATCAGTTCACCCTCGACGAGATCGAGCACTTCTTCACTCGCTACAAGGACCTCGAGCCCGGCAAGTTCGTCAAGGGATCGAACTGGGTCGGCCGCGCCGAGGCCGAAGCCGAGGTCAACGCCTCGATCGAGCGCTTCAAGACCAGCGACCACTGAGTCGGCGCTGACCGCGACTTCAGTCCTTTCGAACTGAGCCCCGCGGCTCAGTCCTTCGAACCGGCCCCTGCGGCGCGCGCCTCACGGCTGACCTCATCGACCGCCTCGACGATCACGTCGGGGCGGTCGATCATCATGAGGTGCCGGGAGTCGAGGACCTCCCGCTTCCGCAGATCCGCAAACGCCTGACCGAGGATCCGTTCGCGCCGCAGGTTCGACAGCGGCGGTGCTTCGAGCGCCGAGGTGGGTGCGGCCACCGGGTCCGTCGACGTCCGCAGAGCCTGCAGGTCAGCCCCCTGACTGCGGTAGCTCAGCCATTCCGCCAGGGAGGCCTTGAGGGTGTCGGGATCGGCGTAGGGGTCCTTGAATGCCGCCTGGTCGAGCGCGCGCCCCGACCCCGACTGCTTGGAGAATCCGCGGTGGGAGACCAGCGAGGCGAGCTGTCCGATCTCGCTGCGGGTCGTCAGTGCTCCGAGGACGGGCAGCAGCGTCGCCCGTGAGAGCGCTCCGGCGCTGCCGCGGTACCGGTAGTCCTCGATCGAGGGGTCGACGAGGACGATGCCGGCCACGCGTTCCGGGTGCAGCCGGGCGAACGCCTCGGCGCGGAACGACGCCATCGAATGGGCGACGATGACGACCTCGTCGTGCTCGCCGATCGCCCGCTCCATCGCCGCGACCTCCGTGGCGAGGTCGGGCAGGACGCCCGGCCAGGGCGTGCCCGCGAAGCCCGGACGGTCGATGGCGATGATCTCGCGGTCGGGCATCGCCTCGATGACCGGGGCCCAGCTCGCCGCCGCGATCGCGCAGCCGTTGAGCAGCAGCACCGGCAGGGCGGCGGGACCGGCAGCCGACTCCCCCACCGCGGCGGTATCCCCCACCGAGGCGGTGCCCGGGCGCCGATAGACCGTGTACCCGTCGATGACGGTCGTCGCGAGATCTGCGAACCGGCTCTCAGCTGACACGGCTGTCCTCACCGGCGACCGCCTCGGCGCCCTTCTGCCCTTCCGTGCCGCGGTCGATGACGGCGACGTACCCGAGGTGCGCGGCCCACGCGGCGATGACGAGCACGGCGATGGCCTGGACGTAGCCCTGCCCGGTCCGCCACAGCGTCTCGATGACGACCGAGGACACATTCGTCGCGAAGAGGGCAGCGAGCATGATGACGACGCCGCGGGCGTACGCCGTGCGCCCCCTCCCCTGCCGGCGCAGGGCGAGGTAGGCGAGCACCATGCTCGCCATGGCCCCGAACGCGACGAGGGAGGACGCGATCGTGTGGAGGAGGAAGTCGGGCCGCAGCGGGTTCGCGGTGTACTCGGCGTAGCAGACGTCGTCGAAGCTCTGCGCGCACGGCAGCGCGGCGATGGAATCGCCGATCGTGCCGAGCCCCGTGACCGCCACGGCGACCGCCACCCAGACCGCCAGCCGCCCGAAGCGCGCCCGCCACCCCCGCACCCCGAGGCCCGCGATGAGGACCATGAGGGTCCCGGCGATCGCATCACCGGTGCGGAAGACCCACGAGTACGGCTGATCGGCCGCGGCGAGTTCGGAGACGTACCCGGCCAGCGGGTACGGCTGCGGGCTCAGTGCCAGCAGGACCCACGAGTCGTAGGACAGCAGGACGGCCGCGGCGAGGACGACGGCAAGGGTGCGGCGCATGCTCAGTATCCGCGCGGTTTGGCCAGCGGGAAGGTGATCGTCGACCGGATCGTCTGCTGCGTGAAGAGCATGACGAGCCGGTCGAGCCCCATCCCGAGCCCACCGGCCGGCGGCATGCCGTACTCGAGGGCCCGGAGGAAGTCCTCGTCGAGCTCCATCGCCTCGGGGTCGCCGCCGGCCGCGGCCAGCGACTGTGCGGTGAGCCGCTGCCGCTGGACGACGGGGTCGACGAGTTCGGAGTACGCGGTGCCGAGCTCGGAGCCGAAGATGATGAGGTCCCACTTCTCGGCGAGCATCGGGTCCGTCCGGTGCTGCCGGGTCAGCGGTGAGGTCTCGGCGGGGAAGTCCGTGTAGAAGGTCGGGGCGACCGTCTGGGACTCCGCGACCTCCTCGTAGATCTCCTGGAGCAGCATGCCCCACCCCCACTTCGGGTTGACGGTGACCCCGGCCTTCCGCGCCAGGGTGCGCAGCGCCTCGATCGAGGTGTCGGTCGTGACCTCCTCGCCCATTGTCTGCGAGACGACGTCGGTGAGCGAGATCGTCGTCCATTCGTCGGCGAGGTCGATCTCGTGTTCGACGCCGTCGACGGTCCCGCGCACGATCGTGGTCCCCAACGATGCCTGGGCGGCGTTGATGACCATCGTGCGGGTGAGCTCGCGCATCGTCGTGTAGTCACCACCGGCCTGGTAGGCCTCGAGCATCGAGAACTCCGGGTTGTGGGTCGCGTCGACGCCCTCGTTGCGGAAGTTCCGCCCGATCTCGAACACCCGGTCGAAGCCGCCGACGAGGAGGCGCTTGAGGTAGAGCTCGGGGGCGATGCGGAGGTAGAGGTCGAGGTTGTAGGCGTTGATGTGGGTGAGGAACGGCCGTGCGTTCGCTCCGCCGTGGACGGTCTGGAGGATGGGGGTCTCGACCTCGAGGAAGTCACGCGACTGCAGGGTCTCCCTGATCGTCTGGAACGCGAGCGAGCGGACGACCATGAGGTCGCGCTGCCCGGTGTTCATCGTGAAGTCGAGGTAGCGCTGGCGCACCTTCGCCTCGGGGTCGGTCAGCCCCTCGTGGAGGCTCGGCCACGGGCGCAGCGACTTCGCCGTCATCGTCCACCCGGTGACGATGAACGACGGGGTGCCGGTGCGGGAGACGCCGTCGTAGCCGGTCACGGAGATCCGGTCACCGCGGGAGAGCCACGACTGCAGCTGGGAGAGCGATTCCGCACCGAGGTTGTCCCGTTCGCAGACGAGCTGGACGTCGTGGCCCTGCGTGCGCAGGTCGAGGAAGACGACGCCGCCGTGGTCGCGGATGCCGAGCACCCGCCCGTCGATGACGGTGCCGGGCACGGCGTCGGCGGCCGCCTCGGCGGGATAGGGCTCGACCCCGGAGGCGAGCATCCGCTCGCGCACGTCGAGACGGTGGCGGACCTGATCGGGGATCCGGGACGCGGTGTCCGGGGCCGGCGCCGAGGCGGTGATCCCGAGCAGCGGGGCCGCTTCCTCCGGCGTGTAGATCGGTTGTTCGTGCTGGCCCTTGCCGAAGATCTTCGGCGGGGTGAGGAAGCCTTCGGCGATGCTCACGGCGAGGCCGATGCGGGCGAGGTCCGAGCCCTCCGGGTAGCAGAGCATGCGGGGCACCCACGTCGGGTGGTACTTCTCATTGGACCGGTAGAGGGACTCGAGCTGCCAGAACCGGGAGAGGTAGAGGAGGACGTTGCGCCACAGCCGCTTGATGGGCCCTGCGCCGAGCTCCTTGCCCTGTTCGAACGCCGACCGGAAGACGGCGAAGTTGAGCGAGACCTCGGCGATCCCCTGATCGGGGGCCTCGCGCATGAGGCCGGCGACCATGAACTCGGTGACGCCGTTCTCCGCGAACGGGTGACGGCGCATGAGGTCGAGGGAGGCTCCCGAGCGGCCCCACGGCACGAAGCAGAGCAGTCCCGCCGTGGTCTCGGCCAGCGTTCCCGCGTCGGCGGGGAAGAGCGCTTCGACGACGAGCCCGTCGGCGTCGGCGGGGTCGCCGAAGCGCCCGAGCGCCATCGAGAAGCCGCGTTCGGTGTCCCCGTCACGCCATTCGTCGGCGAACCGGGAGAGGCCTGCGAGTTCGTCGGCGGGGATCTCTCCCTGCCGGCGGATGCGGAGCGTGTAGCCGAGGCCGGAGAGCTTCGAGACGGCCCGCTGCACCTCGGGAAGCGAGGAGAGGGTGAAGTCCTTCGTGTAGAGCACAGCTTCGTCGCCGACGTGGAGGACCTTGAGTCCGGCTTCGTGATAGGCCTGCGCACCCTGCTTCGAGGCGGCGAGGACGGCGGGCACCCAGCCGTAGGACTCGGCGTAGGCGACGAACGCGCGGGCAGCACTCGCCCACTGCGAGGGCGGTCCGATCGGGTCGCTCGCGACGAGGCAGACGCCGGCCTGGACGCGGTAGGTGAGCACGCAGTCGTCGGCGAAGAACGCCGACCGGTCCCGCCGCGTCGAGAAGTAGCCGAGCGAATCCGAGGGATGGTCGGCCAGGCCTTCGCGGACCTGGCGCTCCTGGTCGATGTCGATGCGCTCGGCGTCGCGCGAGGACCGCAGCAGGGTCCAGAAGGCGAGGATGATGCTCGCACCGGAACCGAAGCCGAAGAGCGTGATCATCCAGCTCGACGCGGTGTTCTGCCGGACGCCGAAGAGCTCGGCGAGGATCTGGCGGGCTTGGATCATCGTCAGGCCGCCGGTGACGTACTGGCAGGTCAGCACGATGATCACGGTGAGGACGAGGCCGGCGGCGAGGACGACGAGCGCCTTGAGGAAGCCGCGCGGCTGGGTCTTCGCGACGTACCACCGGCGGTAGACGAGGAGGGCGATGATGACGATCACCGGCACGGCGATGCCGGTGGCGAGGTCCCAGGCGAGGAGGTCGGGGGCGGTGAAGTACACCGCGATGACGATGAGGATGTAGAGGAGGAGGATGACGGCCAGGAACACGAGGAGGATCCACCACGCCAGGCGCTTGCGGATGTTGAGGGCGGCCGCGAGGAGGAAGAGGATGACCGAGGAGACGAAGTCGACCGGGGTGATCGGGACGATCCAGTCGAAGACGAAGCTGAGGACTCGGCCGAGCCAGCTGTCCTCGGGAGTGATGAGGTTGATGAGCATGAGCACGGCGAGGATGGTGAGCACGCGCGGCAGCCAGCGCACGAAGAACGGGGTGCCCTTCGCCGAGGAGATGTCTGAGGGGGGCATAGGGGGAATCCTTTCACACTGCTCCGACCTGGACCCTCAGGTGCGAGCCGCAACACATCACGCCTGTTGCCCAGGTCACATATGGTGTCACAGGAAAGCCCGCTTGCAGCGACGAGCGACCGTGAGTTTTCAGATTAGGTTACCCTAATGAGAAGTGTGGGCCAGGGTGTGCAATTCTCGTGACATGAAACTCGACCATGTGTCCTTCGCCAGTGAACCTGACGGCTATCGAGCGACTGCCGAGCGCATCTCGGACCAGCTCGGAGTGGTTCCCTACGACGGCGGGGTGCATCCGCGTTTCGGTACCCGGAATCTCATCTTCCCGCTTGCGGGCGGCCATTACCTCGAAGTCGTCGAAGCCTTGGAGCACCCGGCCGCTCTCTCGACCCCCTTCGGCCAAGCTGTGCGGACGCGTTCCGAACTCGGCGGCGGCTGGATGGGCTGGTGCGTGTCCGTCGACGATCTCTCCGAGGTCGAGACGCGCCTCGAACGCAAGGCCGTCGACGGCAATCGCACGCCCGAGTCGGGAGAAGAGCTCAAGTGGCTGCAGATCGGAGTCAAGGGGCTCATCGCCGATCCCCAGCTGCCGTTCTTCATCAAGTGGTCCGCCGATTCGTCTCAGCATCCCTCCTCGTACAAGACCAATGAGGATGTCTCGATCGACACCCTCCAGATCGCGGGCGACCGTGATCGCCTGCGCGACTGGCTCGGCACCGACGATGCCAAGCCGATCCCGGAGATCCACATCGACTGGTCGGCCCCGCACGGCGCCCCCGGCATCATGTCGGTGACGTTCGAGACCGAGAAGAACGGCCTCGTCACGATCTGACCCGGGCGCTTCGGCATCAACCCGGGCGCTTCGGCACTGACGCAGCAGACGACGAAGTCTGCCCGCCCCACAGAGCAGCCGCGCACAGCCCCCGATCGGGCCGTGCGCGGCTGTGTCATGTCCCCGCCGCACTGCCTGTCCGGCTGCCCGTTTGTGGTCACATCGCCGAGGTGGTCGCGCTGAATCGGCCCGAATCCCTCCGTTCTGGGACCACACACGCGTCCTCAGACCGGGGTCGGGTCCCAGCGCCGATCGGCATTCAGCCGACGCGACGGCGCATGCGAGATGGATGCCGCAGGTTCCGCGCCGGATCACCGAGGGTCGACGAGGGCGAGCACGCCGGGGGCGACGAATCCGACGACGTCGATGAGGGTGTGCGCCCACACGAGCGGCATGAGCCGGCCGGTGCGCATGAAGAACCACCCGAAGATGATGCCCATCGCGAAGTTCCCGAGGAACGGCCCGATCCCCTGATAGAGGTGGTAGCTCGCGCGGAAGAGCGCGAGGGCGATGATGATCGTCCACGGCCGATAGCCGAGTTCCCGGAGGCGCTCGGCGCCGAATCCGAAGAGGAGGACCTCTTCGAGGATCCCGTTCTTCGCCGCCGCGAGGATGAGCACGGGGATCGTCCACCAATGGTCGCCGAGGTTGGCCGGCTGCACCTCGGCGGTGATCCCGAGTGCCCTGCCGCCCGCGTAGATCCCCAGGGTCCCGAGCCCGATGACGAGGAGGAGGCCCGCACCCTGAGCGAAGTCGCGGACTCGGTGCCCCTGGACGCCGAGGCGCTCGCTCAGGGGCCTCCGGTCGGAGTCACGGGTGAGGAGGTAGAGGGCGAGCGCGACGGGGACGAGGGCGAACCCGATGTCGAGGAGCTGGTAGACGAGGTCGAAGAACGGCCGCGGATTGAGCGAGGTGTTGAGCTTCGCCTCGGCATCGCTGATGGGGCCGCGGGTGACGATGTCGGCCAACCGCACGACCGCGTAGACCGCGGACTGGCCGAGGGAGAGGGCGGCGACGAGCCCGAGCTCGATCCACAGGCGTCTGCGCTCCCGCGGGTCGGCCGCGGTCTCCATGCTCACCGTCGTTCTCCTCCGTCTCGTTATCAGTGCTTCGGTTCGTCGCGGCCCTCGGCGGGACCCGCCTGCGGACCCGCCTCAGACTCCGATCCAGTCGACACTGCGTCTGTCGGCGCGGAACCGGTCGACGCTGACCCGCCGGACATCGCGCCGGTCGAAGTCGCCCCGGCCGGCGCCGACCCGGCCGTGGCGCCCACCGTCGCATTCTCACGGTCGGCGGCGCGCGCCTCGGCGACGTCGAGGACCTGACCGCGGGCCATGTTCTTCACGTGCCGCTTCTCGGCCCGGCGCTCCTTCGCTCCCTCGAGGAGGAGGTAGAGGACGGGGACGAGGATGAGCGTGAGGATCGTCGAGCTGACGAGGCCGCCGATGACGACGATCGCGAGCGGCTTCGAGATGAACACGCCCCCGCCGGTGAGCCCGAGCGCCATCGGGACGAGCGCGAAGATCGTCGCCGCCGCGGTCATGAGGATCGGCCGGTAGCGCAGGCGCGCGCCGCCGACGATCGCCGGCCGCAGCTCGACCCCGCGGGCGCGGAAGTGGTTGATGAGGTCGATGAGGACGATCGCGTTCGTCACGACGATGCCGATGAGCATGAGCAGGCCGATCATCGCCGTGAGCCCCATCGCGGTGTCGGTGAGGAGGAGCAGCGCGATCGATCCGGTCGCCGCGAACGGGATCGAGACGAGGAGGATGAGCGGCTGGAGGAGCGACTTGAAGGTCGCGACCATGATGACGAAGACGATGAGGATCGCGGCGAGCATCGCCAGCCCCAGCTGGGAGAACGCGTCCTCCTGCTCCTCGGTGGCACCGCCCGTGTCGACGGTGACGCCGTCGGGGATATCGACCTCGCCAAGCGCCGCCTGCACATCGGCCGACAGCGTGCCGAGGTCGTCGCCGGCGGGGGTGACCGACACCGTCGTCGAACGCTGACTGTTCGTGTGGCGGATGTTCGGTGCGGTCCTCACCTCGTTGACGTCGGCGACCTCGTCGAGTTCGATGTACTGCGGTTCGGCCGGCGGCACCGCCCCGGCACCAGCGCCCGCCCCGGCACCGGCACCCGCACCGGCGCCTGCTCCGGCCCCGGCACCACCGGGGGCGGTCGGGGTCTCGGGTGCGGCGGGGATCTCGAGGCTGCGCAGCTCGTCGACCGTCGTCGCCTCGCGGTCGAAGAGGAGGACGGAATGGGTGACGTCGTCGATGACGACGTCGCCGATCGTCTGCCCGCGCATCGCCCGCTGGACGTACTGGCCGATAGCCGCCTCGGTGAGGTTCTCCTCGGCCGCCCGCTCCGAGTCGATCGTGACCTCGATGACCGGTTGGACGGCTTCGACGTCGCTCGTCACGGACTGGGTGTCGGGCACCTGCTCGAGGCGGTCGGCGACGGTCTGCGTCGTCTCCTCGAGGACCTGCGTGTCCGTGGACGTCAGGGTGACGTCGATCGTCTGCGCACCCGGCGTCGAACTCTGATCCTCGACCTCGACCTGCCCCACGCCCTCGAGGGCGTCGAACTCGTTCTGCAGCTCGGTCGTGATCGACTGCGCCGAGACACCGTCCTTCGCGTTGACGATGTACGTGCCCGTCAGGCCGGAATCGTCGACGAAGCCGAAGTTCGACCCGCCGATCGACACCTGGTAGGACTCGATGTTCTCATCACCGGCGAGGATGTCCTCGACCTGCCGCGCCTGGTCGGAGGCCTCGGTGAGGTCGGTGCCCGGGTCGAAGGTCTGGCTCACCTGCAGCTGCTCCTGGCCGGTGTCGCCGAAGAGCTCGGTCTTCAGCTGCGGCACCATGAGACCGGTCCCGACGAGGATGATGACCGCGGCGAGGATCATGATGACCGGATGCTTGGTGGAGAACGAGATCACCGGCATGTACGTCTTCTGCAGGCGCGTGACCGGGGAGTGGAGGGCGGCGAGTTCATCGACCTCCGCCGCTTCGCGCCCCGCCGAGGCGGCCGACCCTGGGGCACCGGACGCGGAGACGCTCCCGGACCCTGACCTCGCCCGCGATCCCCCAGCCGCGGCTGCCGACCCCGCGGGCGCGAGTCCGTCGTCGGTCTCGACGGCGCCGCCGGCGTCGTGGCGTCCGGCGGTGAGGATGCTCTGCTTCTTCGCCGCCTTGCGCGCGGCTTTCCGCTCGGTGCGCCACTGCCCGAGCATCTGCCTGCGGCTGCGGCGGATCTCTGCCTTCTCCTCTCGGGTGAGCTTGACGGTCGACTCCCGCTGCCGGAGGAACCAGTACGCGAGGACCGGCACGATCGTCAGCGCGACGAAGAGGCTCGAGAGCAGGGCGATCGTCGCGGTGAGCGCGAAGGGACGGAACATCTCCCCCGTCTGCCCGGTGACGAACGCGAGCGGGAGGAAGACGGCGACCGTCGTCAGGGTCGAGGCGGTGATGGCTCCGGCCACCTCGGCGACGGCGGCGAGGATGTTGGCGAACTTGTCACCGCCGGCGGCATGCCGACGACGGATCGCCTCGATGACGACGATCGAATCGTCGACGACGCGCCCGACGGAGATCGTCAGCGCACCGAGGGTGAGCATGTTGAGCGTCTCCCCGCCCATCCACAGGCCGATGAGGGCGATGAGGAGGGAGAGCGGGATCGAGATCGCGGTGATGATCGTCGCGCGCACGGACAGGAGGAAGACGAGGATGACGAGGACGGCGAAGATGAGGCCGAGCATGCCCTCGTTGAGCAGGTCCTCGATCGACTGCTCGATGAAGGGGGCCTGATCGAACGCGGAGACGAACTGCGTGTTGTCGCCCATCGTCCGCTCGAGGTCGGGCAGCCGCTCCGCCACCGCGTGGGAGACGTCGACGGTGTTCGCGTCGGATTCCTTCATCACCGACACCGACAGCGACGGCTGGCCGTTGGTCCGCGAGATCGATTCGACGGGAGCGTCGGCGATCGCGACATCGGCGACGTCGCCGAGCGTGATCGGTCCGTCGCTGCCGTTGATCGCGAGGTTCTCGATCGCCTCGACCGAGCGCAGTCGGCTGCCGACCTCGACCGGTGCCGTGCCCGCGCTGCTGTTGAGGTCACCCGCCGAGGTGGGGATGCCGTTGGACTGGAGAAGCGAGGCGATCTCATCGACGCTGGCGCCCTCGTCCTCGAGGTCGTCCTGGCGGATGCGGATGTCGACCTGCTTCGTCCGGGCCCCGGCGATCTGGACCTGTGAGACGCCGTCGACCTTCGACAGCTCGGGTTCGACGATGTCGTTGAGGTCAGCGGCGAGCCTGTCCTCATCGGCATCCGAGGTCACCGACAGCGCGAGGACGGGGATGTCGTCGGTGCTCAGCGTCAGCACATTGGGTTCGACGCCCTCGGGCAGCTGCGACTGCACCTGGGACACGGCGCGCTGCAGGGTGCGGACGATGTCGTCGGAGTTCACCCCGTACCTTGTGCTCACGGTGATCGTCGACGACCCGGCTGAGGACACCGAGGTCATGTCCTCGACCTCGGAGAGCGGGGCGAGCGCTCCTTCGAGCGGGTCGGTGACTTCGCTTTCGACCGCCTGCGGGGTCGCACCTTCGTACGTCGCGGTGACCGTGGCCTGCGGATTGTCGAGGGAGGGGAAGAGCTCCTGCTTGAGCGCTCCGGCCCCGATGACGCCGAAGATCACGGCGACGACGGAGATGAGTGCGATGAGCGCACGGTTCTTCAGACTCAGGCGGGTCAGAAAACTCACTCGTGGACTTTCTTCTCGGGAAGCCGACCGGAGCCGCGACATACGACACCACGGTCATCCTAGTGACCGGGACTGTGAGTGCGCCCGACGAGGTCACCGGCCCTGCCGCGCCGACTCCCAGAATCCGCTTCGACGCCCTGATCCTGCAGATACGCCGTTAGCGCAGAGCGTATTTGTCGGTCGAGGGCGTCGATGATGACTGGGCCGCTGGCGACGGTGTCGGTTGAGCGCGTAACTGTCGGTTGAGGGCGTCGATGGCGCGACGACGCTGAGTCCCCACCGACGCCGTCGACCTGCCCCTGCCGCACCAACGCCGTGAACCTGCACCGACGCTCTGAATTCCCACCGACGCACTGAACCTGCAAATACGCCGTCAGCGCAGAGCGTATTTGTCGGTTGAGGGCGTCAGTGGCGCGGCGGCGACGGCGCCGGCGCAGACCGCGAACGCGTCTACTCCGCGGCCGCCGTTCGCGGGCGGGTTTCGCGGCCGGTGAGCCAGACGGCTGCGGCGATGAGGCCGAGGGCGCCGGTGAGGAGGAACGCGGCGGAGTAGCTCGCGTGGTCGATGACGACGCCGGCGATGACGGGGCCGAGGATCGCCCCGCCGTCGAGGGCCATCTGGTACTTCGCGAGCACCCGGCCGCCCTTGCGGTCACGGCCGATGACGTCGGCGACCGCGGCCTGCTGGGCGGGATTGGCGAGCCCCGAGCCGATGCCGGCGATGATCGAGAGGACGAAGAAGAGCCAGATCGTCTCCGTGAACGCCAGGGCCGCGGTCGAGACCCCGAGGACGGTGAGACCCCAGAGGATGAACGGCTTGCGGCCGTACGTGTCGGCGAAGCGGCCGACGACGGCGACGGCCGAGGCGTTGCCGATCGCGAACATCGTCAGCGCCAGTCCCGCCACGGCGGTGTCGGCGCGCAGGATCTGGATCGCGAAGAGCGGGTAGATGGCCACGCGGATGCCCATCGCCGACCAGCCCTGGACGAACGCGGAGACGAGCGCCGCGCGGTAGGCCGAGTCCCGCCACGCCTGCCGGAACGTCATGACCTCCTGGATGGGCTCGTCCTGCGCGGCCTCGCGCCGTGCCCGCCCGGACTTCGTCGCCGACCCCGCCGAGGCGGTCGAGGCGAGGAACATCCGCACGACGGCGGCGGCGATGACGAGTCCGATCGCGTAGATGAGGAAGGGCAGGCGCATCCCCCACCCGGCCATGAGTCCGCCGAGGACGGGTCCGGCGATGCCGCCGACGAGGAACGCGGTGGCGTACGTGCTCGAGGCCTTCGCCCTGGCGTCGACGGGGGCGAGACGGATGATGAGCGCCATCGCGGAGACGGTGAACATCGTCGAGCCGATGCCGCCGAGGCCGCGGAAGATCAGCAGCTGCCAGTAGTTCTGGGCGAACGCGACCGCCGCCGTGGAGGCGGCGACGACGAGGAGCCCGGTGATGTAGATCCGCCGCTCCCCGAAGGCGTCGACGAGGCGACCGGAGGTCGGGGAGAAGACGAACCGGAAGAACGCGAAGGAGGAGACGACGATCGTCGCCGCCGTCACCCCGAAGTCGAAGCTCGCCGCGAACTGCGGGAGGACGGGGGCGATGATGCCGTAGCCGAGCGCGACGATGAACGCGGCCGCGACGAGGACGTAGATCTCCTTCGGCAGGCGACGGTCGGCGGCGGGAGCGGTGCCGTCGAGGTCGGCGGCCGCCTCGTCGCGCTGCCCCTCCTCGCCTCTCACAGGGTGTCGAGGAACTGGTCGGGATCGGGCAGGGGGCGCGTGCTCGTCATCAGACGGGCCCGATAGCGCTCGGGCACGGCCCCGATGTAGAACCAGCCCATGAGTAGCTCGCTGTCGTTCAGCCGATGGAGGCGGCGGACGGCGGGTGCGTTCGTCAGGGTGCCGCTGCGCCACATCACACCCCAGCCGGCCTGCCACAGGGCGAGTTCGAGCAGGTGTCCGGCACCGGCCGCGGTCGCGTGCTGCTCCCATTCGGGGACCTTGGGGTGCGGTGTCGGCGAGGCGACGAGCGCGAGGAGGAGCTCGGCGCGCAGGAGCTTCGTGTTGACCTCACCGGGCGCGCGGGTGACGCCTGCGGCCTCGTCGAGGGCGGCGCCGAGGCGGAGGCGGTCGTCCCCGCGGATGATGACGAACCGCCACGGTTTGAGTGCCTTGTGGTCGGCGACGGAGGAGATGATGCGGATGATCTCCCGCAGATCGGAGTCGCTCGGGGTCTCCGGGTCGACCTTCGAGATCGAGCGCCGTGTCGCGAGGGCGTGGAGGACCGGGTCGGTGAGCGCGTCGATCGAGCTCGGCTGCGAATAGTCCGGTCCCGTGCGCGACTCCTCCCCCGCCTCGGCGAGGGTGGGCCCCACCGCGGTCGGGAACGGATCCCCGGACTCGGTGGGCGCGGTCTCATCCGACGGTCCGGCGGCGGTTCTCACGGCTTGGGCGGCGAGCCTCTTCGCCCACGGACCGGTCTCCCCGTCGAGGAAATGGGTGCGCGCGAGCTCACGCTCGGCGATCGAGCGCTTCGGCTTCTTCGCCGCCTTCTTCCCACAGCCGGACTTCTTCTTGCTCCCCACTCAGCTCACCCAGTTCGCGTAGGCCTTCCGCGCCTTCGACAGCTTCGGGTCGATGATCACCCGGCAGTAGCCGTTGTCGGGGTTGTTCGTGTAGAAGTCCTGGTGGACGGTCTCGGCCGGGTAGTAGGTGCCGAGCGGTTCGAGGGTCGTGACGATCGGATCGTCGAAGTACTCCTGGGCTTCGGCGATCGCCTGCTCGAACTCGGCCTTCTCCTCGTCGTCGCGGTAGAACATCGCCGACCGGTACTGGGTGCCGACGTCGTAGCCCTGGCGGTTGAGGCTCGTCGGGTCGTGGCCGGTGAAGAAGAGGCCGAGGATGATGCTCTCGGGCACGATCTCCGGGTCGAAGGTGACCTGGAGGGCCTCCGCGTGGCCGGTCGTTCCGCCGGCGACTTCCCGGTAGTGCGGGTCGGGGGTGTCGCCGCCGGTGTATCCGGAGACCACCGAGGTGACGCCCTTGGTGCGCTGGTAGACGGCATCGAGGCACCAGAAGCATCCGGCGCCGAGCGTGAGAGTGCGAAGTTCGCTCATAGTTGGTACAACGGCTTTCGGTTCAGCGTATTCCCGGGCCGGCGTTAGAGCCGCCCGGGATCGTTCAGCAGTGTAGTCGACGGCGTGGTGCTCGACGGCTCGGTGCTTGTCCGCTCAGCTGCGGTCGGTGCGGAACGTCAGATCGGCCGGTCGCGGCCAGTCGGCGAGCGTGAGCGGCGGTGGTTCCGGGGCGTCGTCGACAACCACCGCAGCGCCGTCGATGTCCTCCTCATCGAGGGGCCCCTGGTGGGCGTCCACGCCGTCGGGGTGGAGGGTTCCCGGTGCCGAGGCGTCGAGGCGCTCGGCGGTCTCCGCCGCCAGGACGAGGTCCTCGCCGTCCTCGGCGGTGAAGAGTGCGATGCCGCTGAGCAGTCCGCGGTGGACATCGAGCTTGAGCTCGAGTGCCGTGGGTTCATCGTCGCCGGTCGCGTCGGTCAGCGCCTCCCCGGCCTCGACGACGCCGACGACGGGGTAGATCTGGTTGGCGGGCACCGCAGCGGGCGCGTCCGAGTCGAGGTAGACGTCGATGCTCGTGATGTCCTCCTCGGCGAGCAGGGCCGCCAGGTCCTCGTCGCTGAGCTCGATCGGATCGCTGCCGGGAAACTGCTTCGTCGAGTACGGCACCCACACGAAGAACCGCGCGTGCTCGAGTTGGGCGCGAATCACCTCGGCGACGTCCTGGGACTGCGGGTGCGGCTGGTCGAGAATCGCCTCGACGGAGGCTCGGATGTGGGAGGGCAGTTCGATCTCGACGGGGGCGAAGTCGGGGTGCCCGTCGATCGCCTCGGCCGCGACGAACTCCTCGGCCTTGTCGAGGGCGAAGGCGGTGACGGCCATGACCGTCGAGTTCACCGCGGCGTTGAGCCCCCGGCCGACGCCGGCCGGCAGCTTCGCATCCCAGCGGTCCTTGATGTCCTGGATCGGCGTCCACAGGGCCCAGCTCGCGACTCCGGCGGCGACCGCGGCGGCAGCGTTGAGCACGGCTTGCGACTTCCACGTGTCGGCCTCGACCGTCCACGCCTCGGTGTCCTCACCGTCGACATCGAGCTGCCCGAATGCCGTGTCGTCATCGGCGAACGCGGCGTCCTGGTCGGCGAAGGCCTTCGTGCCTCCGAGCCAGGTCAGGGCGGCGGTGGCCACGGCGTAGGCGGCGCGGACCACGGGTTCCTGACCGGCGGTGAAGTCGCGGCGGCGGACGATGCTCTGCGCTCCGGAGCCGAGCGTGGAGACGGCGCGGACGAGGAGGCGATGGCGTTGTGGGATATCGGGGAGGCGCATGTCCACATCGAATCACGCGCACCTGAAGCGCGGGTGTGAACTCGCTGGCCGGACGGCGACGCTCGCCGGACGGCGAAGGCTCAGAGCACGAGCGAGCTCGGCAGGGTGAATCCGAGTTCCGCGGCGGCCGTCTGCGTCGAGGGCTGGTTCCACAGCCGCGCGACCGCCTCGTTCGTCGCCAGCGACCGCATCTCGGCCTTGTCGAGGAAGAGGATCCCGCCGAGGTGGTCGGTCTCGTGGGCGACGATGCGCGCTGACCAGCCGGTGACCTCCTCGGCGATGGGGGTGCCGTCGAGCTCCTCACCGCGCAGGGCGATCGTCCGCGGGCGGGCGACGACGGCCTGGTAGCCGGGGATCGAGAGGCAGCCTTCGTAGAAGGCGACCTGCTCTGATGTCGATGGCTCGTAGGAGGCGTTGACGATGGTGCGGAACGGCAGCGGCTCCCGCTCGCGCACCGCGGCGGCTTCGGGACTGACGGCGGCGGGGTCCTCGGCGACGAAGAGGGACAGTCCGACACCGACCTGGGGGCCGGCAAGGCCGACGCCCGGGGCGGCGTGCATGGTCGCTCGCATCACCTCGGCGAGGCGGGACAGCGTCGCATCGTCGACCTGTCCGGAGAACGGCAGCACCGGGGTCCGCAGGATCGGGTCGCCGGCATCGACGATGGGGGCGATGCCGCCGCCCGCCTCGGCGGCCGCGAGAACGGCATGGATCTGGTCGGCGACGAGACGGTCGGTCAGCTGCACTGGGTTCTCCTGGAGGCGTGAGGGTCAGCGGGCGCGGGCGACGATGAGCTCGGCGTGCTTGAGCAGCGGGGCGTCGATCATCTTGCCCTCGTGCGCGAACGCGCCCTTCTCCGTCTTCGCACGCTCGAGGACGGCGTTGGCCCAGGTGAGCTGGTCGTCGCTGGGGCGGAAGGCCTCACGGACGACGGGCACGTGGTTGGGGTGGATGGAGACCTTGCCGCTGAAGCCGGATTCGACGGCGTCGTGGGCTTCGGCGGCGAGACCGTCGTGGTCGGGGATGTCGGCCCAGATCGAATCGAGCGCGTACTTCCCATGGGCGCGGGCAGCGAGCAGGGTCGAGCTGCGCACGTGGGCGACGACATCGCGCCACGTCCCGTCGGCCCGGCGGGAGGAGCCGCCGCCGAGGTCGGCGATGAGGTCCTCGGAGCCCCACATCAGGCCGTAGGTGTTGTCGGCGGCGGCGATCTCGGCGACGTGCAGGGCGCCGAGCGCGGTTTCGATGAGGGCGATGACCTCGTACCCGGTCAGGATCGTCAGGTCATCGGCCGACTCCGTCTTCGGCAGCATGACGGCCGTGTAGTCGGTCTTCGCGAGCATCCGCAGGTCGTCGGCGAGGTGCGCGGAGTCGCGGGCGTTGACGCGCACGACGGTGCGGGTGGGATCGAGCGGAAAGTCGATGATCGCTTCGCGCGCCGCGTCCTTGTCGGCGTCGTTGACGGCGTCCTCGAGGTCGAGGATGACGATGTCGGAGCGTTCGGCGGCCTTCTGGAACCGGTCGGGCCGGTCGCCGGGGACGAAGAGCCAGGCGGGGGCGAATTCGAGTGCCATGGTCGGTCTCCTCACTTCTCCGTCTGCGAGGCCGCGGCCTGCGGGGATTCGGTCTGCGGGGATTCGGCCTGCGAAGCCGCGGCCTGCGGGGATTCGGAGGAGGCCGCGGTCTGCGGTGTCGTCGCGGACCCCGCGGTCGCCTCGGCGGGCTTGGCATGGGACGAGTCAAACATCATCGTCTGGCGCACGGCCTTCGCGACGAGCTGGCCGTTCTGGTTGTAGCCGCGGTGTTCGAGGGTGACGATGCCCTGTCCGGGGCGGGACTTCGAGGCGCGCTTGTCGAGGATCGTCGTCTCTGCGTAGAGGGTGTCGCCGTGGAAGAGCGGGGCGGGGAAGCTGACCTCGGAGAAGCCGAGGTTGCCGACGATCGTGCCCTGGGTGAGCTGGGAGACGGACAGGCCGATGAGCGTGGCGAGGGTGAACATCGAGTTGACGAGGCGCTGCCCGAAGGGCTCGGTCTCGGCGAAGGCGGCATCGAGGTGGAGGGCCTGCGTGTTCATCGTCACCGCGGTGAACCACGTGTTGTCGGCCTCGGTGATCGTCCGGCCCGGCGCGTGCTTGTAGACGGTGCCGACTTCCATCTCGTCGAGCCACAGTCCGCGCTGTTCGATGACCTTGCTCTCGCTCATTCTCGCTCCTTCGTCGTGATGTTTCGAGCTTACCCGTCAGCTGGATCACAGTCTGCGGCAGGTGCGGTTGCCCCGGGCCCGCACGATCACCGCCGAGGCGGTCCGAGGAATGCTCCGACCACGGCGGTGCCGGCGGCGACGGCGAATGCGGGACCGGCGCCGAGGCCGGTGATGAGGGCCCCGAGGAGCGGTGCGCCGAGGGCCTGTCCGACGGCGATGAGGAGGAAGGCGAGCCCGACGCCGGCCGCGGGCGCCCGGTCGTAGACCTCGGTTCCCCAGACGAGGAGGAGGCCGGTCAGGGCGATGTAGACGGCCCCGAAGACCGCAGCGGCCGCCCAGGCACCGGCGATGCTGCCCGGCACGGCGGCGAAGAGCAGAGTCGATGCGGCGAGGACGAGCATCGCGACGAACCAGCCGCGGCGCAGTCCCACCGTCGCGGCGAGGTCCCCGGAGACGGCTCCGAGCATGCCGAAGGCGCCGAGGAGGATCCAGGCGATCGCCGAGGCGGCCTCCCCCATGCCGCCGACGCCGACGAGAAGGTCGCGGCCGAACGTCCACACCGCCGTACTCGCGAATCCCATGAGCGCCGAGGCGGTCATCAGCGGCGTGCTTCCGCGCGGGAGGAGGGGGCGGGGCAGGAGAGCGGGTTCGGCGATCCCGGGCCGGCGCGGTGCCGCGGCCCTGGCACCGCCCAGTGAGGCGGTCGTCCGACGCGGTGAGGGGACGGCGCGCAGGACCCACAGGGTGACAAGGGCGGAGAGGACGGCGAAGGCGATCCACGCCCAGCGCCACTGGCCGAGGGTGAGCAGGGCGATCGGTCCGGCGACGGCGACGCCGAGTCCCGTGCCGGCGTTGATGACCGTCTGGGTCCGACCGCGGACGGACGAGCGCACGGACTGCGCGACGGCTTGGGCGAGCGGGGGTGAGGCGACACCGGTGCTCGATCCGGCGATGAGGACACCGATCGCGAGCATCGTCGTGGTGGGAGCTGCGGCGATGAGCGCGGTGCCGATCGTCGCGATGATCCCGGCGCAGACGGCGATGGGACGGGCACCGCAACGCGGGGTGAGGACCGTTGCGGCGACGATCGCCAGGCAGTAGGCGATGTACGACCCCGAGGCGATCGCCCCGGCCGTCTGTGCGTCGAGTCCGAAGTCCTCACGGAAGGCCGGGAGGAACAGACCGAAGGCGAAACGCGCGAGGCCGTAGCAGGCGGCGATGAGGCTGAGGCCGGCGGCTGCGAGGGCCAGAGTTCCGCGGCGGCCGAGGAGTGCTGCGCCGGTGTCGGTCGAGGTCATTGCGGAGATCTCCGAGGGCTCGTCGTCGAGTGCCTGGCGACCAGTGCCGCCGGGTAACTTCACAGGTCTGTGAACTAGTGTGATCACAAGTACACTGATCTGTAAAGTGGGAGTGCAGCCGCACGGCGCCACGACCGGCCGGACGGAATCCCGCACGGCTTCCCTGAGACAGGAGGACACCGATGGCGACCACGACGACGGAGGACCCCCTCACTCCCCCGCAGCTCACCGCCGGGGCGCAGCGCATCCTCGAGACGGCCGCGGGTCTCTTCTACTCCCGTGGCATCCATGCCGTCGGCGTCGACACGATCGCTGACGAGTCGGGGAGGACGAAGCGGACGCTCTATGACCGGTTCGGCTCGAAGGACGCCCTCGTCGTCACGTACCTGCAGGTCAGGCACCACACCTGGTGGTCTCGCCTGGAGCGGCGACTCGCAGCGCTCGACGTCGACGATCTCGACGGGAGGTCGGCAGCCCGCGACCGCGTGCTCGCCATCGTCGACTCCTACTCACTCGACGCCGGGGCGGAGGCCGAACGCGGGTGCGCGTTCGTCAACGCCGCGGCCGAACTGCCCACCGACCATCCCGGCCGCGCTGTCATCCGGGCGCACAAGGCGCGCGTCGTCGATCTCCTCGCCGGTATCCTCGACACCGGCGGACACCCCGCACCCGAAGCCCTCGCCGAGCATGTGTTCCTCATCCTCGAAGGCGCGATCGTCCACCGCGGCCTCGACGGCGACGACCACCGCCTGCAGAGCGCCCGGGCCCTCATCGGCGATCTCCTCGCCTGAATCACCAGGCCTCCCGCCTGCCCCTGAGCTGCGGGAGGATGACACCTTCCGCAATCGCACGCTGCAGTCCCTCGCCGCGGTCGACCACCTCGGCGAATGAGGCGAAGTCCACCCGGGCCAGCCCGCCCTTTCCCCGCGGAATCCGACTAGGCTGAAGGCAACGGGCCCACCGAGTGGCAACCGCACCCGAGACCGAGGAGAGCGATGGACCGCGATTCGATCGACTGCTGGCTGACCGACATGGACGGCGTCCTGGTCAGGGAGAACAACGCCCTGCCCGGTGCCTCGGAGCTGCTCGCGCAGTGGCGGCGCAAGGACATCCCGTTCCTCGTCCTGACGAACAACTCGATCTACACCGCCCGTGACCTCTCCGCGAGGCTGCGCTCGAACGGTCTCGAGGTTCCCGAGGACAACATCTGGACCTCGGCGATGGCGACCGCGGACTTCCTCTCCCACCAGGTCGACCACGGCTCGGCCTATGTCGTCGGTGAGGCGGGTCTGACCACCGCGATCCACGAAGCCGGGTTCATCATGACGGAGAACGACCCCGACTTCGTCGTCGTCGGCGAGACCCACAACTACTCGTTCGAGGCGATCACGAAGGCGATCCGGCTCATCGACTCCGGCTCGCGCTTCATCGTCACCAACCCCGATGCGACCGGACCGAGCCCCGAGGGGGTCCTGCCGGCCACCGGTGCGATCGCCGCGCTCATCACGAAGGCGACGAACCGCGAACCCTACGTCGTCGGCAAACCCAACCCGATGATGTTCCGGTCGGCCCTCAACAAGATCGGCGCGCACTCGAAGTCCACCGCGATGATCGGCGACCGCATGGACACCGACATCATCGCCGGCATGGAGGCGGGCATGCACACCGTCCTCGTCCTCTCAGGGATTTCTACCGCCGAGGATGTCCGCCGCTATCCGTTCCGCCCCGACGAGATCCTCGACGGCGTCTACGACCTCCTCGACGTCCCGCTCGATCAGCAGACCGACCTCGGCGCCGACGTCACCGGCTCCGCGTGAGCTGACGCCCGGCACCCGCATCACGGGTCAGAGCCTCGCCGAGGTGGATCGCGCCCGATTCTCGACGCAGATTCGAGCTCGATCCACCTCGGGGGCCGGCATCACTCGGCGCGACCGGCCCAAGCAGCCCTAGACTCACTTTCATCATAAAAGTTATGTGATGGAGGTCACCATGCGCTATCCCGAGATCGTCGACGAGGACACCTGGGTCACCGCACGCCGGCGCCTGCTCGACGAGGAGAAGGACCTGACGAAGCGGATCGACGCCGTCAATGCCGCGCGCCGCCGCTTGCCGATGGTGAAAGTCGAGAAGGACTACCGTCTCACCGGCCCCGACGGGGAGGTCACGCTCCGCGCGCTGTTCGGCGATTCGCCGCAGCTCATCGTCCAGCACTTCATGTTCGATCCCAGCTGGGACCAGGGCTGTACGAGCTGCACGGCGATGGCCGACAGCTCCGCCCACCCCGCCGTCCTCGACCAACTGGCCAAACGGGGCACTGCCTTCGCCGCGGTCTCCCGCGCACCGCTGGAGAAGATCGAAGCCTACCGGACGGCGCGGGGCTGGTCGTTCCCGTGGTTCTCCTCGGCGGACAGCGACTTCAACCTCGACTTCCACGTCACCCTCAACCCCGAGGCGGCACCGCCGAACTACAACTTCCGCTCCGCCGACGAGCTCATCGCGGCCGGTCAGGAATGGCTGACGACCTATCGGGGCGAGCAGCCGGGGATCAGCGTCTTCCTCCGAGACGGCGACGACATCTTCCACACCTATTCGGTCTACGCCCGCGGGCTCGAGGTGATGATGCCGGCCTACGGCATGCTCGATCTCACCGCCCTCGGCCGGCAGGAGAGCTGGGAGGAGCCTGCCGGACGCGCACCCGTCCTCTTCCGCCACGATGCCGGAGTGCTCAGTCCGGAGACCGTCGCTCAGTGAGCGGCACCCGCGGACCTCCCCGCCGGCCCGCGGCCGGGATAGACTCTCCACCACCCGGCCCAGCGGCCGACGACGGAGACGCAAGGAGGCCCGATGCCGCGGCAGCACACCGAGATCCGGGAGACCGCCTCCGACCGGCGGGAATGGCGCAGGATCCGTCGGCACCTGCGGCCGGCGACGATGTGGGGCGTCCCGCTCAGGCTCCTCATCGCCGCCGCGGTCCTCGGCGTGCTCACCCCGCTCGTCGACCGTCAGCTCGCGACCGTCTTCAACTCCTATCCGGACCTCGACTCGGGCAGCGTCGGCTCCCTGCTCGGCATCATCTCAGGCGCCATGGTCACCCTCGCCGGCCTCGCCTTCGCCGCCCTGACAACGGCGATGAGCCTCGGCATCACGGCGATGTCCGTGCGCCTGGCTCCCCTGCTCCAAGCCGATCGCGTCGTCCAGTGGGCGCTCGGCTCGTTCATCGCGACTTTCGTCTATGCGCTGCTCATCGCCCTGAGCATCGCGCTCGGCGAGGACAGCTACAAGCCATGGGCGGGCACGATCAGTGCCGTGACCGCCACCCTCGCGTGCGCGGTGATGTTCCTCGCCTTCGTCGTCCGCGTCTGCCAGCTCCTCACCTCCGGTGCCCTGCTGCGCAAACTCGCCCGGGACGGCTGGAGAGCCACCCGCTATCTGCCGAAGAAATTCCCCGCCGAGGCGGCTGCGGTGTCCCAGCGCTCCGTGCCCGACGGTCATCCGGTGCACCGGCAGCGCCCCGGCCGGGGCGGCGATGCGCTGCTGGCGGTCAACACCCCGCGCCTGCTCGACTTCGAAGACGCGTGGCACTGCACGATCGAACTCGTCCCCACCGTCGGCTCCCCCGTGCCGGTGCGCACCCTCCTCTTCCGCACGAGCGTCGAACTGAGCAGCAAGCAGGCCGCCGAGCTGGAGAAGGCCGTCGCATTCGGCGACATCGAATCCGCCGCGAACGGACCGTTCGGAGCGATCCGCACCATCGTCGACATCGCACTCAAAGCGCTGTCACCGGCGGTCAACGACCCGTCCCGGGCGGTGCAGGCCCTCGACCAGATCGAGGCCATCCTCATCGGCCTCTCACCCCTGGTCGCACAGCAGGAGCGCACGCTCGCGGCCAGCCCAGACGCCTCGGTGCTGCGGGATTGGACCCGCAGCTGGACCGAGTACATCGAAGCGGCGACCGACGAGATCCGCCAGTTCGGGACGTCGTCGATCCAGATCCAGCGGCGTCTGCGGGCGCTCTTCGCCACCCTGTCCTCCGTCGTCCCGGAATCCCAGCGGCCTCCGCTCGAGGCCCGCGTGGCTGTGCTCGACCGCGGCACGGACCGCTGGTGGCACGACCCGCTCGACCGCAGGCTCGCCACGGTCAGGGATCCCGAGGGCATCGGCGGAGCCGAACACGACTGAATCGGCCCGCACGCCGAGCCCCGCACGCCGAGCCCGTACGTCGAGCCCGTACGTCGAGCCCAGCACAGCGAGCCTGGCACGCCGAAGCCGCCACGCAGTGCCGAGTCCTTACGCGAGCGCCGACATCAGCCGCATCGCCGACTCCATGTACCGGCGCGTCCACGGTCGCTTCATCCATTCGTCGAGGGTGAGCTCGTGGCTCTTCTCCCGGTAGTCGTCGATGACTGCGGAGATGTCGGGCACGAGGTTGCCGCCGGTCGTGAGCAGGCTGATCTCGTAGTTGAGTCCGAAGGAGCGCATGTTCATGTTCGAGGACCCCATGACCCCGTACTCGCCGTCGACGACGAAGCACTTCGTGTGGAGGACCGCGGGCTTCGGGTAGAGGTAGATGCGCACCCCCGCCTCGAGGAGGGCCTGGTAGTACGAGGCCTGGGCGCGGCCGACGACGTACTGGTCGGCTTCCTCGCTGACGTAGAGCTCGACGTCGACGCCGCGGTAGGACGCGGTGTTGATCGCGGCGAGCAGGGATTCGTCGGGGATGAAGTAGGGGCTGACGATCGAGAGCTTCTTCTGAGCGAGGTAGAAGAGCGAGTTGAAGACCTTGAGGTTCGGCTCCGTCGTGAACCCGGGCCCCGATGGGATGAGCTGCATTCCGCAGACGTCTCCCCCGACGTCCGGCTCCGGCGCAGTGCCCTCGTAGTCGCGGATGCCCAGCTCCTCACCGCATTCGGAGTACCAGTCGGTGGCGAAGACCGCTTCGATCGAGGCGACGATCTCGCCGCTGACCTCGACCATGATGTCGTGCCAATGCCGCCCGACCTTGATGTTGGCCTTCATGTCGTAGGTCGAGTCGATCATGTTCTGCGAGCCCATCATCGCCCGCTTCCCGTCGACGACGAGGAGTTTGCGGTGATTGCGCAGATCGATCCGCCGCAGCTTGCCCCGCCACGGGATGAACGGGAGCATGAGGTGCCATTCGATCCCGGCCGCGGTCAGCCGCTTGCCGAGCGAATGGAATCCCGGGTACTTCCGCGACCCGATGTGATCGTAGAGGACCCGGACGTGGACGCCGCGGGCCGCTGCACGCTTGAGGGCTTCGAAGAACACGTCGGTCGTCTGGTCCCACGCCATGATGTAGATCTGCACATGAACGTACTTCTGCGCCCCGTCGACGAGCTCGGCCATCCGCTCGATCGTCGAATCGTAGTCCATCGTGATGCCGTGGTTGGTGCCGGTGACCATCGGCAGCGCGGTGAGGTTGCGACCGAGTTCGGCGATGAGGTCGAAGTCGCGCGGGGCCTTCAGCGACGGCGGCACATCGGGCAGGTCGTCGGCGCCCTTGTGCATGAGCTCGTTCGCCATCGCCTGGATCCGGGCGCGCCGCCGGTTGATGTAGGGGCTGCCGATGAGGAGGAAGAGCGGGATGCCGACGATGGGCAGGAAGAGGATGAGCAGCAGCCACGCCGAGGACGATGACGGCCGCCGGTTCTCCGGCACGACGCCGATCGCGATGATCTTCACGATGTACTCGATGACGATCCACGTCACCGACGCCACGGTCGCCCAATTGATGGTCGCCCAATCGATGGTGTTCACCCGCAGCCTCCGTTCGTGGGGTTGAGGTCAACCCTAACCGCCGAGGCGGCCCCCGGAGCCCGCACGCCCGCACAGGATCGCACGGGGCAGCGGTGGGAACCGCCTCGGCGGGGCGATGTTGAGCGGCGTGCCCGGGCCGACGTCACCACCGGGTCACGGAATCAGCGTCCCCCGGCGGCACCTCAATCCCAGCACCGCGACATCGGCACCGGCGGCGCCGCAGAACCTGCGCCCGACGAGGTCAGAGCCCGAGTTCGCGGGCGATGAGCATGAGCTGGACTTCCGTCGTGCCCTCGCCGACCTCGAGGATCTTCGAGTCGCGGTAGTGGCGGGCGACGAGGTATTCGTTCATGAAGCCGTAGCCGCCGTGGATCTGCGTGGCGTCGCGGGCGTTGTCCATGGCCGCGTCACCGGCGATCATCTTCGCGATCGCCGCTTCCTTCTTGAACGGCAGACCCGCGAGCATGCGGGAGGCGGCGAGGTAGTACGCGGCGCGGGCGGCGACGACGCGGGCCTCCATGCGGGCGATCTTGAACTGGATGCCCTGGAAGTCGGCGATCGGGTGGCCGAACGCCTGACGCTCCTTCGCGTACTTGACGGACTCGTCGACGCAGCCCTGGGCGGCGCCGACGGAGAGCGCGCCGACGGCGATGCGGCCCTCGTCGAGGATGCGGAGGAAGTTCGCGTAGCCGCGGCCGCGTTCGCCGAGCAGGTTCTCCTCGGGGACCTCGACGTTGTCGAACGTCAGCGGGTGCGTGTCCGAGGAGTTCCAGCCGACCTTGTCGTACGGGGGTTCGGCGGTGAAGCCGGGGGTGCCTGCGGGGATGATGATCGTCGAGATCTCCGGCACCTCACGGCCCGACTTCGAGGTCTTCGTCCCGGTCACAGCCGTGGCGGTGACGAGACGGGTGATGTCGGTGCCGGAGTTCGTGATGAAGGACTTCGACCCGTTGATCGTCCACGTGCCGTTCTCGAGCGTCGCCTTCGTCCGGGTGCCCCCGGCGTCGGAACCGGCTTCGGGTTCGGTGAGTCCGAAGGCGGCGAGCCCGGAGGCGTCGGTGAGCTTCGGCAGCCATTCCCGCTTCTGCTCCTCGGTGCCGAACCGGTAGATCGGCATCGCGCCGAGCGACACCCCGGCCTCGAGGGTGATGGCCAGGGACTGGTTGACGCGGGCGATCTCCTCGATCGCCAGGCACAGCGCGAAGTAGTCTCCGCCCATGCCGCCGTACTCCTCGTCGAAGGGCAGGCCGAAGAGGCCCATCTGCCCCATCTTCGCCACGAGGTCGTAGGGGAACTCGTGCTTCGCGTCGAGTTCGGCGCTGACGGGGGCGACCTCCTCGTCGGCGAACTTCGCAACGCCTTGACGCAGATCCTCGTATTCTTCGGGCAGCATGCCCGGGACGAAAGTGCTCATCGTGTCCTCTCCGCCGGTGGGCGTGGTTTCGCTGGTGTGTGCGGTCTGTGGTGCGGTGGTCATGCGGCGCCGCCCTTCCCGACGACCGCGACCGCCGTCTCCGTCTCAGTCGCGGAATCCGCGGCGGCCGTGTCGAGGTCGGCGGCGCTGTCGTCGACGACGGTGGCGAGCACCTCGTCGAGGGCCACCTGGGCGCCGGGCACCGCGGTGACGGTGACGGTGCCGGTGGCCGGGGCGGTGAGCACGTGCTCCATCTTCATCGCCTCGACGACGACGATCGCGTCGCCCGCCTCGACATGGGCGCCGGATTCGACCTTGACGTCGACGACCGAGCCGGGCATCGGGGCGAGCACCTCTGCCCCGCCGGCCCCGGGTGTGAGCGAGGTGTCGGCCTGCGGGCGGGTGAAGACGTGGATGCCGCGGTCGCCGGTCACCCAGATCGACCGGTCAGCGGCGTCGGAGAAGACCCGGCCGGTGTGCTGGGTGCCGTCGATGAGGACGTGCCAGGTGCCGTCGTCGCCGACGCTGACGTCGTCGACGGCGCTCGTGACGTCGACCGTCTCCCCGTCGACGGTGAGGGCGACCGTGGGGCGGAAGTCCGGACGCGAAGTGCGGAAGGGCAGCGCCCGCGCCCACGCCGAGGCGGTCCCCCGACCCAGCGCGTCCGCGGTGAGCTCCCCGGTCACCTCGGTGCCGGCCCGGCCCTGCGTGCGGAGGACGGCGGCGGTCGCGATCTGCCGGTCGATCTCCCCGGCTGTGTGGGCGAGCTGATCCTCGCCGAGGCGGTCGATGAGCGAGGTGTCGAGGTCACCGGCGACGACCTCGGGGAGGGTGGCCAGGGTGCGGAGGAAGTCGATGTTCGTCACGATACCCGGCACCGCCGAGGCCGCGAGCGCGGCGTCGAGGCGGGCGAGGGCGGTGGCTCGGTCAGGGCCCGAGACGATGAGCTTGGCGATCATCGGATCGTAGTCGGAGGCGACCCGCTGACCGGCGTCGAGTCCGGAGTCGACGCGGATGCCCTCCCCGGCGGGGAAGACGACGTCGAGCGCGCGGCCGCCGGTGGGGAGGAATCCGCGGGCGGGATCCTCGGCGTAGATGCGGGCCTCGATCGCGTGCCCGGTCAGGGTGATGTCGTCCTGGCTCAGCGGCAGCTCCTCCCCCGCGCCGACGCGCAGCTGGAGTTCGACGAGGTCGACCCCGGTGACCTCCTCGGTGACGGGGTGCTCGACCTGGAGGCGGGTGTTCATCTCCATGAAGAAGAACTCGTCGGGCCGGTCGGCGCCGACGATGAATTCGACGGTGCCGGCGCCGCGGTAGCCCACGGACCGTGCCGTCTCGATCGCCGCCTGGCCGATCCGCTCCCGGGTCGCCGCGTCGAGGAGGGCCGAGGGAGCTTCCTCGATGACCTTCTGGTGGCGGCGCTGCAGGGAGCATTCGCGTTCGCCCAGGTGGATGACGTTCCCGTGCGCATCGGCCATGACCTGGACCTCGATGTGGCGCGGGGTGGCGACGAGGCGTTCGAGGAAGAGGGTGTCGTCGCCGAAGGAGTTCGCGGCCTCGCGACGTGCGGTCTCGAGAGCGGCGGGCAGAGCTGCGGGCTCGAAGACCGCGTGCATGCCCTTGCCGCCGCCACCGGCCGAGGGCTTGATGAGGACGGGGTAGCCGATGTCCTCGGCGGCGGCGATGAGCGCCTCATTGCTCAGCCCGGCGTCCTTCGTGCCGGGCACGAGCGGCACGCCGCGGGCGGAGACGGCCTGCTTCGCGGTGATCTTGTCGCCCATCGTCCGGATCGCCTCGGGTCCGGGACCGAGGAAGACGATGCCGGCGGCCTCACACGCGGCAGAGAAGTCGGCGTTCTCGGAGAGGAAGCCGTAGCCGGGATGGATGGCCTGGGCCCCGGTCGCCTGGGCGGCCGCGATGACCTTGTCGATGTCGAGGTAGGACTCCGAGGCGGCGGCGGGACCGAGCCGCACGGCGGTGTCGGCGGCCCTGACGTGGGCGGCGTGCGCGTCGGCGTCGGAGTAGACGGCGACGGTCCGGATGCCGAGGCGCTTCGCGGTGCGGATGACGCGCAGGGCGATCTCGCCGCGGTTGGCGATGAGGATGGTGTCGAACATTGGTCAGCTCACATTCTGAAGACGCCGTAGCCGGCGGCGTCGAGCGGTCGGCTCAGGGGCGAGAAGCGGGCGAGGTCGAGGGCGAGCGCGAGGATCTCGCGGGTGTCCTGAGGTTCGATGATGCCGTCGTCCCACAGCCTGGCCGTCGAGTAGTACGGGTTGCCCTGGGCTTCGTACTGGTCGCGGATGGGCTGCTTGAACTCGTCTTCGGCCTCGGCCGACCACGTCTCGCCGCGGGACTCGATCTGGTCGCGTTTGACGGTGGAGAGGACACTGGCGGCCTGTTCGCCGCCCATCACGGAGATGCGGGCGTTGGGCCACATCCACAGGAAGCGCGGGGAGTAGGCGCGCCCGCACATCGAGTAGTTGCCGGCGCCGAAGGATCCGCCGATGACGACGGTGAATTTCGGGACGCGGGCGGTGGCGACGGCGTTGACCATCTTCGCCCCGTGCTTGGCGATGCCGCCGGCCTCGTAGTCGCGGCCGACCATGAAGCCGGAGATGTTCTGGAGGAAGACGAGCGGGATCGTCCGCTGGTCGCAGAGTTCGATGAAGTGGGCGCCCTTCTGGGCGGATTCGCCGAAGAGGATGCCGTTGTTGGCGATGATGCCGACGGGGTGGCCGTCGATGTGGGCGAAGCCGGTGACGAGGCTCGTGCCGTACTCGGCCTTGAACTCGTGGAACTGCGAGCCGTCAACGAGGCGGGCGATGACCTCGTGGACGTCATAGGGGACCTTCGAGTCGACGGGGACGATCGAGGTGAGCTCCTCCGGTGAGTGGAGCGGTTCCTGCGGTTCGATGACGTCCCAGTTCGGCGCCGGCTTCGGTCCGAGGGTGGAGACGATGTCGCGCATGATCTCGAGTGCGTGCGCGTCGTTGGCCGCGAGGTGGTCGGTGACGCCGGAGACCCGGGAGTGCAGGGCACCGCCGCCGAGGTCCTCGGCGCTGACCTCTTCGCCGGTCGCGGCTTTGACCAGCGGCGGGCCGCCGAGGAAGATCGTGCCCTGTTCGGAGACGATGATCGATTCGTCGGCCATCGCCGGGACGTAGGCGCCGCCGGCGGTCGAGGAGCCGAGGACGGCGGCGAGCTGCGGGATGCCCGCGGCGGACAGGGTCGCCTGGTTGTAGAAGATCCGACCGAAGTGCTCGCGGTCGGGGAAGACGTCGTCCTGGTTGGGCAGGTTCGCACCGCCGGAGTCGACGAGGTAGATGCAGGGCAGCCGGTTGTCCTTCGCGATCTCCTGGGCCCGCAGGTGCTTCTTCACCGTCACCGGGTAGTAGGTCCCGCCCTTGACGGTGGCGTCGTTGGCGACGATGACGCATTCGCGCCCGGCGACCCGGCCGATGCCGGTGATGATCCCGGCGCCCGGGCTCGCGTCGTCGTACATCCCGTTCGCCGCGAGCGGGGAGAGTTCGAGGAAGGGGGTGCCGGGGTCGAGGAGGGCCTCGACGCGATCGCGGGGCAGGAGCTTGCCGCGGTCGATGTGCCTCTGCCTGGACTTCTCGGGTCCGCCGAGCGCGGTGGCGCTGATGCGGTCCCGGAGTTCGGCGATGAGCGCGGCGTGCGCGTCGGCGTTGGCCTGCCCGGCCGCCGGGTTGGCCGCAGTTCCCACTGCTCTCATTCCCTGGTCCCCTCACTGCAGTTTCAGTTAATGGTGATTAACTGACTGCTATGATACTGCTCACGGTCGAGTGTGACAACGCGCACGACCACCGAGCACGAATGTGAGTGGGAATGAAGCAGACGGAAGCGACGTCGCCGCGCGCGGCGGCGAAGGCGGCCAGGCGCGAGCAGCTGCTCGCGGTGGCGAAGACGCTCTTCGCCCGGCACGGCTTCCACGGGGTCCGCCTCGAGGACCTGGCCAAGGGCGTGGGCATCTCCGCACCCGCGGTCTACCGGCACTTCGAGTCGAAGGAGGCCGTCCTCGAGGAGCTCCTCGTCGGGATCTCCCAGTACCTGCAGACCGGCGGGGATGCGATCGCCTCCCGGAACGCCGAGGCGGTGCCGACGCTGCGGGCGCTCGTCGACTTCCACATCGACTTCGCGATGTCCGAGCCCGATCTCATCCGCATCCAGGACCGCGATTTCGCCGCCCTGCCCGACGGGTCGCGGCGCACGGTGCGGCGCCTGCAGCGGCAGTACGTGAGCGAATGGGCGGCCGTCGCGGCGCAGGCCCACCCGGACTGGTCGCTCGAGGCCGCGACCGTGCGCGTCCACGCGGCGTTCGGGATGATGAATTCGACGCCGTACCTCGCCCGCAGCTCCAGCGCCGAGGTGGTCCGCCGCGAGCTGCGGGCGGCAGCGACCGCGGCGCTGGGGCTATCAAAGTAAGAGTATCTATCGAGTTCTCGTCGGACGCCACGGTGCCCTATAGGCAACAAAACCAGGACGAGGTCAAATGTACGTGCACGGAAACTGCAAGAAAGATTCACGTCAGAAGCATCCGTTGCTTGAACTGAGTTCTCTCTAAACGAGCCCACATTTCGCCACCCAACCTCAATCACAGAGATACCAGCACGTTCAGGTCCACGGTCGATTCCAGGCTCGTGTCAATGCATCATGAAGCATATATTGATGATGACGGCTAAACCCGGCACCGCTGACATTGCGATAAGCAAAGTCAGTATACTTTCCATTGCGCATACCTATTCCCCCAACATCGAACAGCTGTTTCAGCAGTTGACGGATTTCATGTGTTTCAATTTCACCTTCTAGCTCTCGCTGGAGGTACTCGAAAGAAAACATGCGCCTAGGGCTTGTTCGCAACACATCCTCAAAACTTCTTAGGCGAGGCGTCTTATTCGGCGGCAAAACTCCCGCAAGGTTGTCGAATATTTCACCCACGAAATACTCAATGCAGTAGCGTTTTAACGCACTCTCAGCAATCGCCTGCGGGATTGCCGAACGTCCACCGTATTCAAGTTTCATGTAATTCAATGCCGCGATAATGTCACGCGGCAATAGACGGGTATGATCCAGGATCGCGGTTGGAATGTCGGGATATATCCACGCCCTGTGATTGGCAAAGTACTGTTTTACCAGATTAATCTGAGGATGGCGCACGGATGTTTTTCCTTGAACCAAGTTCCAAAGATCATTCTGAGGCCCAATGCCGCCAGCATTCCAGTCTAGGTGGACCGCTTTTTGCTTCATCTTGTTCAGATCGGGCCCCGAAAGCACATCAAAAATATCTGAGCGAACTGCGGTAACAAACAAATACGGCAGCCGACTAGCTTTCGACCACTTGTTCAGAGAATTGATCGCCTGGATCAAACCGGTAAGAGAATTCCACTCGTCATGATCTTCAAAGAAGAACGAATCCAATCCATCCAGTGCAATCAAATGCCGACTTTCACTTGGATTCTCGATCAAGGTTTCCTTAATGAACGCCGAGGCCTCCAATGGGCCCTGAGATGTAAATTCGTTGTTTTTTTCGGACCTGCCAAATTCACTGCTAAGAAATTTGAGATCCATCTTGATCGGACCCATTTTCCACTTTGTTACCGCCCCGATCCAATCATTTGTAATGTATCCTTGCTTACGCAGTCCAGAAATTAGTTGCTCAAGTTGCCGATGGGCGGAAGTCGCACCTACATCATTCGATAGCGAGGACAACAGCCTCAACAAAAGCAAAAATTCCCATCCAGATTGAGTCCTCGAAGCGCCCAGCGATTGTCCGCTTCCGAAGCCTGTGACATCGTTAACCGGGAAGCCGGCGAGATCCCAGAGCATAAAGAACCGGTTCGGGTCGCCTTGCCATTTGAGCCTAATATGCTCTAGAACTGCCGTTTTTCCTGATCCCTTCGGGCCAAGCAATAACCAAAGATTGCGAGTTTCGATGCCGTATGCCGCTTCACGATAATCGAAGTAACCGTTTAACAGTAGTTCGGGCTCGTCGATTGCTTCTTGAGTAGCATCTATGTCTCCGAAGTTGAGATCACTGAACTTCGGGGAGAGTTCGCGCGGGGATGTCTTCTTCGCCATTTCGTTAGTCTAGACCGTCGGCGCGCCAGGGCGTGAACGAAAGTCTGAGTCAAGTTCTAGGCGACTACTGATGGCGAAAATTTCGGCCGACAGCAGTTCAAACTCCTCTGCCGTTTGAGAAGCTGGCTCTCCAGGCACGAGCGCGGCCAATGTCTACAAGCGTATCGGTATCTCCAGTATTGCCTATGCCGAAGCTACGGTGACTTGGTTAGGGAGCCCTGCGAGGCGCGCCATGAGGCGTACGTACATTTTTCGGCTTCGCGATGTCCGAGCCCGATCTCATCCGCATCCAGGACCGCGATTTCGCCGCCCTGCCCGACGGGTCGCGGCGCACGGTGCGGCGTCTGCAGCGGCAGTACGTGAGCGAATGGGCGGCCGTCGCGGCGCAGGCCCACCCGGACTGGTCGCTCGAGGCCGCAACCGTGCGCGTCCACGCGGCGTTCGGGATGATGAATTCGACGCCGTACCTCGCCCGCAGCTCCAGCGCCGAGGTGGTCCGCCGCGAGCTGCGGGCGGCAGCGACCGCGGCGCTGGGGATCGGCTGAGCCCCGGCCGCGGACGGATCCGCCGGCCGGGATGCGGGCCGGTCAGGGGACGATGACGAGCTTGCCGCGGGTGTGCCCGGTCGCGCTCGAGCGGAACGCGTCGGCCACCTCGGCGAGGGGGAAGATCTCTGCGACATCGACGGTGAGCTTGCCCGCGTCGACGAGCTCGGTGAGCCGGGCCGTCGTCGCTCCATCGGGACGCACCCAGATGTAGCGTCCGCCGTGCTCGGTCACGGTCGGGTCGGCGATCGAGGCGTGGGCTCCGTCGTCGGCGAGGACGGCGAGCGTGGTCTCGAGCTGTCCGCCGACGAAATCGGCGACGGCGTCGACGGGACCGCCTGCGAGCTCCGTGACCCGGTCGGCCAGGCCCTCGCCGTAGGTGACGGGTTCGGCCCCGAGACCCGTCAGGCAGTCGTGGTTGCGCTCCGAGGCGGTGCCGATGACACGGGCGCCGGCGGCCTTGGCGATCTGGACGGCCATGCTGCCGACACCGCCGGCGGCACCGTGGATGAGGACGGTCTTCCCGTCGAGGTCGCCGAGGGCGTCGAGGGTGCGCAGGGCGGTGTTGCCGGCCAGCGGCAGTCCCCCGGCCTGTTCCCAGGTCAGTCCCGCGGGCTTCTTCGTCACGGCGTGGACGGGGACGGCGACCTTCTCCGCGAAGGTGCCGCCGCCGAGGACGTCCTTGCGGGCGTAGGCGACGACCTCATCGCCGATCTCGAACTCCGGGGTGTCGAAGCCGAGGCCGATGACGGTGCCGGCGACGTCCCAGCCGGGGATGACGGGGAACTGGGTGGGCAGGAACTTCTCGAGCCCGCCGCCGACGAGCTTCCAGTCGACGGGGTTGACCCCCGCGGCCTTGACCTCGATGAGGACGGAGGCCGGCGGGACCTTCGGATCCTCGATCTCTCGGACGGTGATGTCGTCGAAGTCATCGGTGAACTGGTCATAGACCGCTGCGCGCATCGCGCCTCCTCAAAGGGGCTGTCGAGTCAGATGTGCGGGCACCGTTGTGCGCCCGTGCGACGCACAACGCCCCCGGCCCGCGCGCTATTCCGCCGGAGTCCCCGACGATGTCAGTGCCCCGGCGTAGTCTCATGACATGACTGTGCTCGCGGATCCTCCGCCACCGGACTATGTCTGCGACCGTCTCATCCTCAGGCGGTTCGACGATGCCGATGCGTCGTTCGTCCACGGCCTCCATGCGAATCCGGATCTCCTCCGCTTCATCCCGAAGGCGGCGCTGCCGCGGATCGAGGACGCCGCCGCGTGGATCACGACGGAGAATGACTCGGCGTCGCCGGGACGCGGCTGGTGGTGCGTGACTCTCCACGACGGCACCCCGGTCGGCGCTGCGGTCCTCAAGCCGATCCGCTACAGCGCCGGGGAAACGGGGGACGAGGTGGAGATCGGCTGGCGGTCCCATGCCGCGCACGCGGGCAGGGGTTATGCCGCCGAGGCGGGGGCGCTGCTGCTCGCTGCCGGTTTCGCCGGCGGACTCGAGCGGAGCATCGCCGTCGTCCGCCCGGACAATCCCGCCTCACAGGCGGTGGCCCGGCGCATCGGGATGACTCCGCTCGGTGCCACCACAAGGTACTACGACACGACGATCGAACACTTCGAGGCGACCTCCGCCGATGCACGCTCACGGCAGGTCGCTTGGAGGGGTCTCGACGATCCTGATCGCCGCGACAGCGCCGAGGTGCTCCTCGCCGACGGTCTCCACGCCGTCGGACGGCAGGTCACGGACGACTACGCGGCGGCGTGGACGGTCGACGCCCGCGACGGGTGGATCACGAGGACCGTCGCGGTCGCCGTGCAGGGCCGCGGCTGGTCGCGCGCGCTCAGCCTCACGCGGGATCCGGACACGGGTCGCTGGTCGAGTGAGACTGAGCAGTCGGGGACGCCGCCCTTCCCTTTGCCGTCGCCGGGCATCGTCGACGCCGATGCCCTCGACGGTGCGCTCGACTGCGATCTCGGACTGTGTCCGCTGACGAACACGATGCCGATCCGCCGGCTGTCCCTGCAGACCGACACGACGGCCGAGCATTCGCTGACGATGGCGTGGATCGACATGCCCTCCCTCAATGTCATCGCCAGTCCGCAGATCTACACGGGCATCGACGCCGACCGCGTCCGGTACACGAGCGGGACGCGGGATTTCACGGCTGACCTCACGATCGATGAGGACGGACTGGTCCGCACCTACCCGCAGCTGGCCGAGCGCACGGCGGTGGACCGACCGGCCTGACTCTGGGTCGAGCACACCGGAGGCCCGGACGAATCGCGTCGTCCGGGCCTCCGGTCTGTGGGCGCTGTCGGAATCTCGCCGAGCCGCTGACGTCAGCTCACTCGTAGGTCTCCCCCGACTTCGCGCGGGCGAGCAGCGACTTCGGCGGGGTGAACCGCTCACCGTAGGTCGCGGCGAGTTCCTTCGCCCGCTCGACGAAGCCGGGCAGCCCGCCCTCGTACTGGTTGACGTATTGGAGGACGCCGCCGGTCCAGGCGGGGAACCCGATGCCGTAGATCGAGCCGATGTTGGCATCGGGCACCGAGGTGAGCACGCCCTCGTCGAGGCATTTGATCGTCTCGATCGCCTCGGCGAAGAGCATCCGCTCCTGCAGGTCGGCGAACGGCTCTTCCCTCGATCCGGAGTCGAAGTGCTCGCGCACGCCGGGCCACAGGTGGGTGCGCTTGCCGGTCTCGTCGTACTCGTAGAATCCGGCGCCGTCCTTGCGTCCGGTGCGCCCCTGATCGACCATCCAGTCGATGACCGCCTCGGAGGGGTGCTCCTCCCAGTTGCCGCCGCCGGCTTCGACCGCGGCGCGGGTCTCCTGGCGGATCTTCTGCGACAGGGTGAGCGTGAGCTCGTCGAGGAGCTGGAGCGCACCGGTCGGGTACCCGGCCTGGAGGGCCGCCTGTTCGACGCTGGAGGGTTCGACGCCCTCGCCCACGGCGGCGACCGCCTCGGCGATGAAGGTCCCGATGACCCGCGAGGTGAAGAATCCGCGGGAGTCGGTGACGACGATCGGGGTCTTCCGGATCTGCTGGACGAAGTCGAAGGTCCGGGCCAGCGTCTCATCCGAGGTGTTCTCCCCGGTGATGATCTCGACGAGCGGCATCTTGTCCGCGGGTGAGAAGAAGTGGACGCCGATGAAGTCGGCCTGCCGCTCGACCCCGGTCGCGAGTTCCGTGATCGGCAGGGTCGAGGTGTTCGAGCCGAGGACGGCGTCGGGGGCGACGATGTTCTCGATCTCCCCGAAGACCTGGTGCTTGACGGGCACGGACTCGAAGACGGCTTCGATGACGAAGTCGACGCCGGCGAAGTCCTCGACCGAGGCCGACGGGTGGATGCGCGCGAGCACCGCCTCGGACTTCTCCGGGGTCGTCTTGCCCTTGGCGAGCGCCGCCTCCTCGCGCTTGACCGCGTAGGCCTTGCCCTTCTCCGCGGCGGCGAGTTCGACGTCCTTGAGGACGACGTCGATGCCGGCGCGTGCGGCGGTGTAGGCGATCGCGGCCCCCATCATCCCGGCGCCGAGGACGCCGAGCTTCTTCACCTGACGGGATTCGACGCCGTCGGGTCGGGAGCCGCCGGAGTTGATGTGGCCGAGGTCGAAGAAGAACGCCTTGATCATGTTCTTCGCCACCGCGGTGTGGGTGAGGTTGACGAAGTAGCGGGTCTCGACGGTCAGCGCGGTGTCGATGTCGACGAGCGCACCTTCGACGGCCGCGGCCATGGCCGCGCGCGGGGCCGGCATCGGGGCGCCCTTGAGCTGGCGGCGCAGGGTCGAGGGCAGCGCGGGCAGCAGCATCGCGATCGACGGTGAGGTCGGGGCGCCGCCGGGGATCTTGAAGCCCTTGACGTCCCACGGCTGCACCGCGTCGGGGTTGGCCTTGATCCAGGCCTTCGCACGGTCCTCGAGATCCGCGGCGGGGGCGAGCTCATCGATGAGACCGAGCTGCTGGGCGTCGGCGGCGGTGAACTTCGTGCCCGGCAGGATGACCTTCTGCAGGGCGTTCTGCAGGCCGATCATCCGCACGACGCGCGAGACTCCGCCGCCTCCGGGCAGCAGTCCGAGGGTGACCTCGGGCAGTCCGAAGCGCGCGGACTTCACGTCGTCGGCGGCGATCCGGTGGTGGGTGGCGAGCGCGATCTCGAGGCCGCCGCCGAGTGCCGCACCGTTCATTGCGGCGACGACGGGCTTGCCGAGCTTCTCGAGGCGACGCAGGAGCGACTTGATGTGCTCGACCTGCGCGGTCTCCGCCTCGGCGTTCTCCGGATCGGCCCGGCGCAGGCGGTCGAGGTCACCGCCGGCGAAGAACGTCTTCTTCGCCGAGGTGATGACGACGCCGGTGATGTCGTCGACGTTGGCCTCCAGCCAGTCGACGGTCTCCTCGAGGGCGGCGCCGAAGTGGTCGTTCATCGTGTTGACCGAGGAATCGGGGTCGTCGAGGACGACGGTGACGATGCCGTCGGCGTCGGTGGTGCGGGAGTAGTGAGCGTTCGTCATGTCAGACCCTTTCGATGATCGTCGCGATGCCCATGCCTGCACCGATGCACAAAGTGATGAGGCCGCGGTTCAGGTCGCGGCGTTCGAGCTCGTCGAGGACGGTGCCGAGGATCATCGCCCCGGTTGCGCCGAGCGGGTGGCCCATGGCGATCGCCCCGCCGTTGACGTTGACCTTCTCGTGCGGGATGTCGAGGTCCTTCATCCACTTGAGGACGACGGCGGCGAAGGCCTCGTTGAGTTCGAAGAGGTCGATGTCGTCGACGGTGAGTCCGGCCTTGTCGAGGACCTTCTGCGTGGCCGGGGTGGGGCCGGTGAGCATGATCGTCGGTTCGGAGCCGACGACGGCGGTGGCGACGATGCGGGCGCGCGGCTTCATCCCCATCGTCTTCCCGACCTCCTCGTCGCCGATGACGACGAGGGCGGCACCGTCGACGATGCCCGAGGAGTTCGCGGCGGTGTGGACGTGGTCGATCTCCTCGACCCAGTGGTACTTCTGCAGGGCGACGTCGTCGAAGCCGGTCTGCTCGGCGAGCTTCGCGAACGCCGGGGGCAGCTGGGACAGGGAGTCGACGGTCGAGCCGGGGCGCATGTGCTCGTCGCGGTCGAGGATCGTCACCCCGTTGAGGTCCTTGACGGGCACGACGGAGCCGTCGAAGCGTCCGTCCTCCCACGCCTCGGCGGCGCGGCGCTGGGACTCAGCGGCGTAGGCGTCGACGTCGTCGCGGGTGAAGCCCTCGGTCGTCGCGATGAGATCGGCGCCGATGCCCTGCGGCACGAAGTAGGTGTCGTAGTTCGTCGTCGGATCCTGCGACCAGGCGCCGCCGTCGGAGCCGAGAGGAATCCGCGACATCGATTCGACACCGCCGGCGAGCACGAGCGATTCGAAGCCGCTGCCGACCTTCTGCGCGGCGAGATTGACGGCTTCGAGCCCCGAGGCGCAGAACCGGTTGACCTGGACGCCGGCGACCGATTCGTCGAGCCCGGCGACGAGTGCCGCGGTGCGGGCGATGTCCGAGCCCTGTTCGCCGACCGGGGAGACGACGCCCAGGACGATGTCGTCGATCGCGGCATCGTCGAGGTCAGGGTTGCGCTCGCGCAGGGCGTCGATGAGTCCGACGACGAGGTCGATGGGTTTGGTGCCGTGCAGCGCTCCGCCGCGGTTCTTCCCGCGCGGCGTGCGCACTGCGTCGTAGATGAACGCTTCGCTCATGTGGTCCTCACAGTCTTGAGGGCGCGCAGTGCGACCGTGTGATCGCCCGCGCGGATCCCTGCAAATGGTGGTGAATCGGGGTGTCGGGCGGCATGCGCCGTCCGACGGCGCTCACGCTCGATCGAAGCTGATCGATCGTTCACTAATACTCACGGTCACCATTGAACACCGCATCGCTGTGATGGTCAACACACCGGACTCACCCCTCGCCGAGGCGGTCGCCGGGCACCCGTGGCACTGTGACGAAGGTCTCAGTGCCGGCCCGCCTCCGGACTCGTCTGACAACAGCCGCAGTGCTTATGATGAGGCGACTGCCCTGTCCGAGCAGTCGCCTCATCCCGCACTCATCCCTCAGGAGACTCATGTCCGTGATCACCCCTGCCCGCCTGCGCCCGGGCCTCGCTCTCGTTCTCGCTGCCGGTCTCCTCGCCGGGCCGATCGCCCTCGACGCGACCCCCGCCGAGGCGGCGACGAAGTCGTGCAAGGTCTCGATGTCGAACTCGAAGCCGAAGCAGTACTCGTGGACGACGGTCAAGGTCTCGAAGGTCGGGGCGAAGGCGAAGGTGACGACGACCGCGCACTACAAGACGACGAAGACGAAGAAGAACGCGACCGCCTCGAAGAAAGGCGCGGCGAACCTCGACTACTACATCTCGGGCGCCACCCCGGGCAAGAAGGTCAAGGTCACCGTCACGGCGAAGAAGGGCAAGACGTCGTGGTCGTGCTCGACGTCGTTCACCCCGAAGAAGAAGTAGCCTTCCGCCTCAGTGCTTCGGCCTGTGCCGCCCGGTCCCGTCGGTCCTCTCCGGATCGGCGGGACTCTGCGTTTCCGGGGTCGACTCTGCTGCTCGCGGGGCCCGTTCCGCGCCTGCCCTGCCCTCAACCTGCTCGCTGCGTTCGGTGATCTCGGCGTTCTCCCCCGCCTCGGCGCCGGAGGGGTCCTCCGTGACGGTCAGGCGCTCGACCTGCACGACTCGACCCTCGCCGGGCTCCTCGGTCCGGTCGGCCGCCTCGGCGCCGGAGGACGCGGACACCGCAGCCGTCGCACTGTCGTCGTCGGTGGAGAACGGGGCATCGAGGCGGATCTTCGCGATCGCCACGGCGACCCAGATCGACAGGAGCACCGGGAGGAGGATCGCGATGAGGGCCGAGGGGTCGAGGATCGAGGAGAGGTAGGAGTTGAGCTCCTGCGTGAGGTCGCGCTCGTTGACGACGCGGCCGAGTCCGTTGAGCTGGTCGAAGATCACCTGGTAGACGGTGACGTAGATGAGGAACCACTGGATGTAGTACTCGGTGATCGCGAGGATCTCCAGGCCGACGCCGGTGCGCTTGAAGATCGGCTGGACGATGAGGAACATGATGATCCCCGACGCCAGAGCCACGGAGATGACGCCGAGGAAGAGGCCAGGGCCGATGTTGATGAGTGCGACGCCGACGATGTAGAGGCCGAGCATGACGATGAGGATGACCATCCCGACGACGGTCATCGCCAGGCCCAGGCCGATGGCGCCGAGGAACCCGCCGATCCGCTTCCAGTCGCGGTTGCCCGGCGGGGTCGTGAGGATGCCCATGATGATGAACAGTCCGCACAGGACGACGAGGTGGACCAGCAGCGACATGTCATTCTCCGTTCGCCTCGACCGGAGCCGATGATGCCCAGGCCGCTTGCCCTCAAGGGTACACAGCCTCGGGGTCAATGACGCCGCCACAGGCCCGGTGACCACGGAGAACACCGCAATCCGCCCATACCTCGCGTAGAGTTGTCAATATTTTCTTGACACTCGACAGAGTGTCAACCTAGCCTTGACACATGACTTCTTTCACTTTCTACGGAATCACCGAAGACCGCCCCTCGACCCGCTGGCAGGCACTGTTCGACACCGTGTGGCCGGCCTACCGCGCCTGGTACCTCAGTGAGGGCGACTGGGCTCGACCCGATCTGGCCACCGCGGAGGCCAAGCTGCGTGAGCACATGCCCGAGCTCGTGCCGACGTGGGAGCGCCTCGTCGAACTCACCGGCAACGATGAGACGGCCGCGCGGATGCTCACTCTGTGGAACCCGCCGCGCTTCCTGCCCGGCTGCTCCCAGGTCGCCATGTCCTCTCCCGAACCGGCGCTGCTGCGCAACTACGACTACGGCCTCGAACTCTTCGAACAGGTCCACGCCTCCACCCGGTACGGCACCCGACGGGTAATCGGCACCTCCGACTGCCTGTGGGGTCTGCTCGACGGGTTGAACGAGGACGGGCTGGCCGTGTCCCTCGCCTTCGGCGGACGGCCCGGCGACGGGGACGGCTTCGCCGCGCCGCTCGTCGTCCGTTTCCTCCTCGAGGTCGCCGGTGATGTGCCCGAGGCCCTGCGCCGGCTCGAGACCGTTCCGGTGTCGATGTACTACAACCTCACGATGGTCGATGCGACCGGCAGGACCGTCACCGCGTACGTCGGGCCGGGAATGGCCCCGGAGATCATCGAGGATCCGGTCGCGACGAACCATCGGGGACGGCACCCGGACTACCCCGACCACGCTCGCCGGTTCCGCAGCGTCGAGCGTCAGGAGCTGCTCACCGAGGCACTCGAGGACGGGCGCGGAGTCGAGGAGATGGCCGAGGCGATGCTCGCACCGGGAGTCTGGAGCGGAGACTACGACAACGCATTCGGCACCCTGTACACTGCCGTCTATCGGCCCCTGAGGGGCGAGGTCGAATACCGCTGGCACTCCCGCAGTTGGACCCGCAGCCTCAACTCTCCAGAGGAGATGATCGTTGTGACACTCGACGACGACAGCACCGAACCGGTGGATCTCAGCGACTCCGGCACCGCGTCCTCCAACGCGGGGACGGCCGGCAGCGCGCACTCCGGAGGCGGCACCCGGTTCACGGCAGCCGATGCGCATGCCGATCCCGGAGTGGAGGCGGTGGCCGAGCTCATCGCCTCGGCGCGGGAGGCGATCAACGGTCTCGCCCACTCCCCCGACCCTGCGGCGTTCACCGCCCTCATCTCCCTGTCCTCCGAAGTCGGGGAGGCACTCGGCACGAGCGCCCGCCTGCTCGCCGAGCACAATTCGTGGGCCCGCGTCGCCGAACTCGCCGACGTCAGCCGCCAGGCCGCCTGGCAACGCTGGCGCTGATCGCACCCGTCAGGAGGCACCATGAACGGCACCGAGGATCTCATCACCCGCGCCGAAGCGATCGCTCGGAAGGCGCACACCGGCCAGGTCGACAAGGCGGGCCAGGACTACATCGACCATCCGCGGCGGGTCGCAGCCAACGCCGCCGCCATCGCCGAAGAGCAGGGTCTGGACTCCGCCGATGCCGAGTTCGCGATCGCGGCGGCGTGGCTCCACGATGTCGTCGAGGACACCTCGGTGAGCGCGGAGGATCTGCGTCGTGAGTTCCCCGCCGAGGTGGTCGACGCGGTCGACGCGGTGACGAAGCGCAGCGGCGAGGCCGTCGAAGACTACTTCGCCAGGGTCCGGGCCGACCGGCTGGCCGTCATCGTCAAGACCGCTGACCTCGCCGACAACACCGACCCCGCCCGGCAGGCCGCGCTCGACGATGAGACGCGCGTGCGCCTGGCCGCGAAGTACCGTCGGGCCTATGAGCTGCTCGGCGTCGACCTGCTCGGGGAGGACGCCGACTGAGCCCGTCGACGACCCGCGGCAGGCGGTGCTGTCGGGAACCGCGCTGAGGCACCCTCGCATCGGCAATGGTGGTTGCGGTGTTCTGTGTTAGTGTTTCGCAGGCTTTCGGCCGGACGGCCCCGTCCGTGAGCCCGGCGCCTGACGGGTGGTCCCTGCCGCCTCGGCGCTCTCATCCCCATCCCCCGGCTCGCCTCGAGTCGACGACGAAGAGGACACAGATCCATGACAGCCAACCAGACTCCCACCCCGGTGAGAGCCTACGGCCCCTCGGTCAGTCAGCTCCGCCACCGTGCCGAGATGCCGATGCTCGTCCTCGGCATCGTGCTCACTGCGATCGTCTCCATCGGCGCGCTCACCTACCTGCTCCTGGGCCTGCGCCTCGATGAGTGGGCCGTCGGCATCCTCATCGGCCTGTTCGCGCCGATCGTCAGCTTCATCTACATCCGCTATCTCTTCTGGTCGCAGATCTCCAACGGCGTCGAGGTCACGGATGAGCAGTTCCCGGAGCTCTACCGGGTCTACCACGATCTCGCCGTGGAGATGGGCTTCGGTGCCGGCACGGGACGGATGTCGACGATCCCGCAGATCTACGTCATCAACGGCAACGGAATGATGAACGCCTACGCATCGAAGTGCCAGCTGCAGCGCGGCTATGTCGTCGTCTACAGCGACATCGTCGATCTCGCGTACATGTACGGTGACTTCGGGGCGCTGCGCTTCATCATGGCCCACGAGCTCGGGCACATCAAGTGCGGTCACGTGAACCTGTGGCGCAACGGCATCCAGCCGATCCTCGCCCTGCTGCGGCTCTCGCCGACGCTGTCGCGCGCCCAGGAGTACACGGCTGATCGCACCGCGTCGTTCTACGCCCCGCAGGACGCGATGAAGCTCATCGCCCTCTTCGCCGGCAAGAACATGGCCAAGCACGTCGACGTCGACGCCTACATCCGCTCGGTCGATCGGCACAAGAACGGGTTCTGGCTGCGTCTGTCGAACTTCCTCGCCGGTCATGCCGTCGGGTTCCGCCGGATGAAGGCGCTCAGTCTCGTCAAGACCCAGGGGTGGAATGTGCAGGGCAAGATGCTCTGAGGCCGGCCGAGGCTCACGAGCCTCCCAGCCTGTATGTGATGACTGACACACGCCGGGGTGGAAGAATGAAGGCGTGCGCTCAGTCCTCGTCTCGGCGAATGCCCTCGGATCCGGTCGTCCTCTGCGTCTGCTGCTGTGGCCTCTGCTCGCCGCCGTCGCAGTCTTCATCCTTGCGCTGGCGGTTCTCGCCCCCGCGCTCGCGCAGCTCGAACGCTCCATCGCCGCGAGCAGTCAGCCCGGGCCTCCGGCGGACGAGTCCGCGGCGGTGAGCGTCGAATCGCCGCCGAGCTTCTCCGTCGCCGTCGGGGTCGATGACACGGTCTCAGAGATGCCGGCCCTGCAGAGCGCCATGGTCGACTACCTCGCGTTCTCCGACGAGTATGCCAAGCGCCTCAAGGAGGGTGCCCTGGTTGAGGAGTTCGGAACCGAGGAGCGTGTGCTCTCCCCCGCCGGGGCCCGCGCTCAGGTCGAGGACGGGACGTCCGTTCTCGCGGTGGTCCTGCCGGCGCAGCTGACACCGACGGTGCTGTCGGACATCCGCGACTACTCCGCGGGACGGCTCGCTGAGGCACCGACGTATCCGATCACGATCGTCGCCGGACCGCAGGCCCTCAACGAGGACCGCTTCATCGTCTCGAAGTACGAGGACGAGGTGGTTCGGCAGGCCAATGAGTTCGTCGCCGACCAGATCCGCACCGTCGCCGGCGAGCTCACGTGCGATCCTGCCGGCAGCAGCCTCGACTGTGCCCGGTCGACCGATGAGACCGCGCGGGCGTTCGAGCGCCCATTCACGACGACCGTCGACGAGGTGTCGGGCCCTGACCCGGTCGACTACTTCGGCCCGGACGCTGACGGTGCGGCAGCGATGCCGTCGGCTGGGGACCCGCCTGAGGCGACCGCCCAGGTCAACCCCGTCGCCGAGGATGTTGTCAGTGATGAGCCTGCGTGGGCGTCGTCCGCGTGGATGCCGTCCGTGGTCATCGCGTCGGCGCTCGCGGCACTGACCTTGGCATTGACGGCGTCGTTCGTCGTCAATCGGGCGGCGGGGCTGAGCATCGTCCTCGTCGGTCCGTGGCGCACGATGCGCACGCAGCGACCGTTCCCCCGGCAGACTCTGCTGAAGATCAAGCTGCTCATCGGAGCGGTCGGTTCGGTGGTGCTCGGTCTGGCCGCGGCCATCGCGGCAACCGGTATCGGCACGTTCGTCTTCCAGCATGCCGGTGGACATGCGGAGGTGCGCTTCGTCGCGGTCCTCGTCTTCAGCGGTGTGGTATCCGCGATGCTCGTGAGCATCGTGCTCGCGAGCAACGACCTGGCCGGCACAGTGTTCGGTGGCTTTGCTGCCCTGGCTGCGGTCATCGTCGTCGCGGCGAACTCGGGACTGCCCCGCCTCCTCACCCTTCCCGTCAGCGATCTCGACCTGGCGATTCAGCTGGAGATGCTCGTGTCATTGGGAAGCCCGACGACCCTGCTCGCCGAGATCGTGCCGACGCTGCTGGGATTCGCCGTCGCGACGGTCGTCGCTGCAGTGGCTGGCGTTGTCGGAACCCGCTTCTACGACCGTGCGCACAGCACGAAGGTCGACGTGCGGTGAGGTTCCGTCGCGTCGTACGGTCGACATGACGGTGCTCTCTGGTGTTGCCGTCGTACGCATACCCGTCTCCCCCTAGATTCTCTGGACCCTGTCGGGCTGGTGACTGTCAGAGGTCCGAGGGGCTGTCCGGCGGCGTGAAGTAGCGCCTCCGAAGGAGATGGAGGACAAGCCAGACGACGGCGCCGGCAATGACCGCGGTGACCACCAGATCGATGATGTCGGTACCACGACTGAAGAAGCCTGGAACCACGAACGCGAGAACGCAAACGCTCAGCAGTGCGGCACCCTGCGGAACGCTGCCGACGAAGCTCTTGACCTCGGGCCGGAGGCCCCTGGATCGGAAGTACCACCAGACACCTCCGGCGGCGAGCGTCGAGAGGACCATGAGGACCCCTATGCCGTTCACAATCGGCTGCTGGCGAAGCAGCGCTTTCACGATCTCCGCGAGAGACCCCCATGCGCACAGCGTGGTGACACCGAGCAGCACGGTGCAGGTCTTCGACGTCATACGGTTGCGCGCCTTTCGTTCAAACGGGCCCGTGGCGCGTCGTCCGCCGGGCCTGTTGGGAGCCGGAGTGTCCTCTCGCCGTCGTCGGCCATGTCTTCACGTCATTCACCGTAAGCAGGTGGCTTCGGCATGGTCAATTGCTGCGCCGATCCGGTGCGTCATCACCGGCCCGCACGCCGCCGACGCGTGACTCGGCATCGGCACGCTTGACATAGCTAACCGTGCGCACAGCACGAAGGTCGACGTGCGGTGAGGTCCCGTCGCGTTGCAGGGTCTGGGGGACGAATCAGGCCGGCTGACTCAGCATGTCTGCTGGTCAACCGGCCTGTTGCCGAGCCGCCTGCGGGAATCGAACCCGCGACCTATTCATTACGAGTGAATCGCTCTGCCGACTGAGCTAAGGCGGCAACCGCACCAACTCTAGCCAATCCGAGCACCGCGGGTCAAAACGGACTACGGACCACCTCGGTGCCTGGAACCACCCACCCCACACGTGCGCGTGCATGCCGCTGATCTGCGGTTTCAACCGCCCCGACGACGGTGATCCGCGACTCTCCCACGACCTCCATCTGCTGGTGAGAACGGGTGCGACACGTGTCACACTCAACCGACCCGCTAACCTTGGGTGATACCGACTGCGAAACTGAGAGGCCGATTACGTGAGAGAGTTCGATTCGACAGAGTTCATGAGCGACTTCCAAGCGCTCATCGAGTGCGAATCGTTCTCCCATGACCCCGCGGCGCTGGCCCGCAGCGCCCAGCTCATCTCCCGCATCGGCACCGGCCTCCTCGGAGCCGCGCCGCACGTCATCGAGACCGACGGCCATCCGCACCTGCTGTGGCGCTTCGGCTCCGGAGAGCGCGAGGTCGTCCTCATCGGCCACCACGACACCGTCTGGCCGACCGGCACGATCGAGTCCTTCCCCTTCTCCGTGGCCGACGGGGTCGTCCGCGGGCCCGGTGCCGATGACATGAAGGGCGGAATCCTCATCGCCCTCTACGCCATGGCCCGACTCCGCTCCGAACGCGGCAGCCTCGACGGCGTGAGCGTGCTCATCACCTCCGATGAGGAGCTCGGCTCCCCCGGGTCACGGCAGATCATCGAAGACGAAGCGCGCGGCGCGAAAGCCGCCCTCGTCTTCGAAAGCGGCGCCCCGGACGGCTCGGTGAAGATCGCCCGCAAGGGCGTGGCGATCTACTCTCTCGAGGTCGCCGGTCTCGCCGCGCACGCCGGAGTCGAACCCGAGAAGGGCATCAACGCCACCGTCGAGATCGCCAACCAGGTCGTGTCGATCGCCGCCCTCCACGCCCCGACAGTCGGGACCTCCGTCGTGCCCACCGTCATGCGCAGCGGCTCGACGACGAACACCGTCCCCGCCGAGGCGGTCGTCGGCATCGACTCCCGTGCCGCAACCGTCGCCGAACAGGAGCGCATCGACGCCGAACTGCGGGCGCTCACCCCCACCGTCGCCGGTGCCCGACTCGATCTCAAGGGCGGGATCAACCGGGGTCCGCTCGAAGAGGAGATGGCACTCGGCCTCTACGCCCGCGCGCAGCGCCTCGCCTCGCACCTCGGCCACCCGCCGCTGCGGTCGGTGGCCGTCGGCGGCGGCTCGGACGGCAACTTCACCGCCGGAGTCGGGACACCGACCCTCGACGGTCTCGGCACCGTCGGCGGCGGCTCCCACGCACGCACCGAACACGCCCTGCAGGTGTGGATCCCCCGCCGCGTCGAACTCACCGCTGCCCTCGTCGGCGAACTCCTCGACGAGGACTGACCACAGCAGACTGTTCACGGCATCCGCCGCTCCGAGTCCGGCTCCATTCGTGCAGAGGACGGGCAAGACTCAGGCGGCACCGTCGCGGTCGGTGAGCAGCCAGGGATTCGACAGCAGCACGAACGCCGATTCGACGATGAGCACCGGTGACATGTTCGTGGCCAGACGCCGCCGCGCCTCGGCGATCGCATCGATGCGCAGCAAGGTGGTGTCCGCAGTGTCCCGGTTGCCCTGTTCGGTGATGAGTTCGTCCTCGCCGGCATTGATCCACCCGTCCCGCATGCCCAGCTGGTACATGAGGATGTCGCGGTAGAGACTCATGAGCTCGAGGAAGATCCGGTCGAGTTCGTCATTGCGGGCCCGCACCGACCGCCGCTTCTGCTCCTCCTCGAGCTTGCGGATCTGCGCTCGCGCCGACGGCGGAACGGTCTTCTCCCCGGCGATGCCGAGGGTCTCCATGAGGTCGCTGCGCTCCTTCGCATTGCGCTCCTCGACCCGGGCCTTCGCCGTCTCCGCGGCTTCGTCGACGATGCGCCCGGCCAGCCGGATCGTCGCCCCCACCGAGGTGAGTTTGCCCGGAATCGCGAGGATCTTCCTCCGCTCGTCGGCCGCGAAGTCGCTCAGCGCCATGTACTTCGCCCGACCGATGTGGTTCTGGGCGACGGCCGCGGCCCAGCGCGCCCGCTCGGGATCGACATGGTCGCGGTCGATGAGCAGGCTCGCCACGGCCTCACGTGAGGGAATGCGCAGGCGCACGGGACGGCACCGCGATCGGATGGTCGTGAGGACGTCGATGGGGCTCGGGGCGCAGAGCAGCCACACGGTCGCCGGCGGGGGTTCCTCGATCGCCTTGAGGAGGACGTTCGCGGTGCGCTCGGTCATCCGGTCGGCGTCTTCGATGATGACGACGCGCCACGGGGAGTTGACCGGTGCGGTCTGGGCCTTGCCGACGAGTTCGCGCACCTCGTCGATGGCGATGACCGACTTCTGCGTCGACATGATCGTCAGCGACTCGTGGTGGCCGGACATCACCCTGGCCGTGACATCATTGGGCGCCTCACCGCCGGAGATGAGCGCGGCCGCAAACGCTCTGGCCGCGTTCGACCGACCGGAGCCGGGCGGACCGGTGAAGAGCCACGCATGCGTCATCGCCGCCGGCGAATGAAGCGCGTACTCGAGTTGGCGAACGACGTCGTCCTGTCCGACGAGTTCGTCGAAGACGCTCACCGGGACCCTCCGGGACCGTTGAAGCGGTTGCGGTTGCGCTCCCGCTGCTGGCGCACACGCTCCCGGGCCTGCCGTTCGATCTCAGCCTGTGCCTGGAGGCGTTCGCGGCTCATCTGCCGGGCGCTGCGGGCCGGAAGCACAGTCGTGGCCGCTTCGTCGGAGCCGTTCGACTCCTCAGTCGCCGAGGTCTCGATGATCGTCGTCGGCGCCTCATCGGGATCGTCCTCGTCGGTCACCGGTGCCTGCGGCCGGAACGTGCCTGCCGAGAGCACCGTGGTCTCGGCTTCCTCTCGCTCATCCGGCGTCGCTGCGCTGCTCGTGCGCTGCTCGATCTCGACGGCGTCGTCATCGCCGACGACGTGGGCGGCTTCGGTCACCGAGTGCACTCGGGTCTCTGCCTCACCGTCGGTGACGAGCGGTCCCTCATCGCCATCCTCTGCGTCGGGACCATCGCTTGCCGACTCCGGTGTCCGCGCGTCATCGTTGGTTTTGGTCTCGTCGTCTGTGCTGCCCCGGTCCTCGGTGCTGCGACCGAGGAACGGCTCGCTCCGGTCGGCAGTCGTCTCGTCGGCATCCTCACGCAGGTCGGCACCGAGGTCGACCTTGTCGGTGGGAACGCTATCGTCATCATCGGTCGGTGATCCGACCTCGCTGACGGGGACGAAACGCGCCCGCGGACCGTCGGCGGACTCACGTGACGGTCGCTCCTCCGAGGCCGTTGCCGCAGACGCATCGTCTGCCGCGTCGCCCTCGGCGGTGCGGGTCGACTGTCCGACGGTCGGCGAGTCCTCGGGCACTAACGGGGCGGCCTGCGTCGCAGGCAGCACGCGCTCGCCGGTCCCCCGGCCAGCCTCATCGCGGCTGGGCGAATCGTCGTCCGCGCCACCGGCGGGTGAGGGCGTCGTGGTCTCAGCGCTGTCCGGCCCGTCGCTCTGCGGCCTGGGTGTTGCGGCGGGCGCCGCGCCTCCGACGGCCGGCGTCGCCGACTCGGCGTCGGTCGCGGAACCGGGGACCGCCTCGGCGACGGAGCCCTTCCTCAGGGTGTGCGGCAGGCGCGCATGCACGGCTGCGAGGATCTGCCCTGCCAGCTCCTCCTGGGTCACGGACGCGTCGAGGACGACATAGCGCTCGGGGTCCTTCTGGGCGCGGTTGAGGTAGGTCTGACGGACCCGCTGATGGAACTGCTGGTTCTCCTGGTCGAGGTAGTTCGACTCCCCGCGGGCGCTCATCCGGGCGGCGGCGACCTCGGGGTCGATGTCGAGGACGATCGTCAGGTGCGGGATGAGTCCTTCAGTGGCCCAGCGGCTGAGCGCGAGGATCGTCTTCGGGTCGAACTCGCGGCCGGCCGCCTGGTAGGCGACGGTCGAGTCGATGTAGCGGTCGGTGATGACGATGCTTCCTGCCTCGAGGCCGGGATCGACGAGCGAGGCCACATGGTGGGCGCGGTCGGCGGCGAAGAGGAGGGCTTCGGTGCGGGCGCTCGGCGGTTCGGCGTCGAAGAGCACCGAGCGGATCTTTCGCCCGAGTTCGGTGCCGCCGGGTTCCCGGGTCGCCTCGACGCTGTAGCCCTCGTCGGCGAGTTCACGGGAGAGTCGGGTGATCTGCGTGCTCTTGCCCGATCCGTCGCCGCCTTCGATGGCGATGAAGAACCCGGGGCCGAAGCGGTCGGCGAGGGCGCCGACGCCGTCCTTGTTCGCGTCCTCGGACTGGCTGGGCGGGCGGAAGCCGTGGACGATGTCGACCGAGAGTCCCTGCATGCCGTGCGGGTCGAAGATGCAGAGGCCGATGATGCCGGCGACGAGCGCGGCGAACCCGATGACGACGAACGCGACATCGGCCGGCGGCAGGGTGAAGATCGCGTCGGTGCTGATCGGGGCCACGGTGATGTCGGCGGCGTTGATGAGGAGGGCGATGAGGGCACCGCCGACAGCGCCGATGCGGCGGGAGAAGACGTAGACCTGGGAGCGCACGCCGATGCCGACGAGGAACGCGACGACGCCGGCGAGCACGACCTTGCCGGAGAGTTCGTCGATGGCGCCCGTGGCGATGAGGAGGACACCGGAGACCGTGAGCGCGAACGCCGAGACGCGCGGGCGGGACATGCCCGGCGCGAACGTCGGCCCCATCTCGAAGCCGATGGCCCATCCGAGGAGGGCGACGACGAGCATGAGCGCGTACCCGGCCTGACCGAACTCGTGTTCGACGGCGGTGGGTTCGGCGAGGATGAAGGTCGCACCGAGGACGCCGAAGAGGGCGATCGGGACCCACGGCTTCTCGATGCTCGCCGGGGGCCTGGCGACCCGCGCCTTCGCGACCGGGAACGACCCGGTCGTCGACGATTCCGCGTGCAGTGCGCGTTCGGGCGTGAGGTAGATCATCACGGCGCCGATGACCATGGCGATGCCGACGAGCAGGCTCATCCAGCCCAGCGCACTCGTTCCGGCCACCGCCCCGCCCATGATCTGGAAGGAGCAGGCGAGGAAGAGGAGGACGGTGGCGGGAACGCCGACCCGGCGCCACGGCTTCTCGTTCGTGAAGGGGGTGAGGCTCATGAGGAGGCCGATGACAGCACCGAGGACGAGACCGGTCACCCAGGTCAGCCACGCGCTCGGGGCGAGGCTGAGGACGATGAGGAGGGCCGCCTCGACGACGGCGGAGATGCTCAGGGCCCGTTTGCGCACGGCCGGCCCCCGACCGGCAAAGACCTTCGACGGGATGAAGAGACCCGCACAGGCGAGGACGAAGACGATGAGCAGGGACAGGCTGCCGGCCTGATTGTCGAACTCGCCGGCGCCGAGGGTGTCGGCGAGCGTCGTGAACGCGCGACCGCTGACGGTCGTGAAGAACCCGCTGGTGCCGGCTACGACGTAGCTGATCGCGGCAAGGACGATGAGGGCGCCCCACACCGCGGTTTCGGTGACCAACCGGCCAGGAGCGCCGGGAAGTCGATGTCCTGTAGTCGTCAACATGCTCACGCCACTACCCTATCTTCAGGTGCTGACATATCTCTTGGAAGCCCCGTGAGTCTCGGCTGGCCTTCCGGTGAGTCCCGCCGGTGTCGGGTGCGCGGTCGCCGCCAGTGTCCGGCGTGTGTGGGCCATCCTCTACTCTTGATCCGTGACGACAGACCGTGAACCCGCACCGGACGATGCCGGCCCCACGACCGGAGACGACTCCCGCACCCCGATGGATCGCGTCGAGACCGAGGGCCTGTCCCCGATCGACGAGCTCGCGTTCGCCCGTGTCCTCCTCGACTCGGTCAAGGCCGGGCGCCGAGGCGCGACGCTGCGGCTCTACCGTCCCGCCCCGACCGTGGCCTTCGGTGCCCGCGACCGCTTCCTCCCCGGCTTCCCGGCCGCCGTCGAAGCCGCCCGCGACCACGGGTTCACCCCCGCTCTGCGCAGCCTCGGCGGACGCGCCGCCGCCTACCATGAGGGCTCTCTCGTCATCGATCACATCGAACCGAGCGATTCCTTCATCACGAACACCTCCGCGCGCTTCAGCCGCTTCGGCGAAGATTATGTCTCAGTGCTGCGCGGCATCGGCGTCGACGCCCGCCTCGGCGAGATCCCCGGCGAATACTGCCCGGGAGAGTACAGCGTCAACGTCGCCGGACGGATCAAGGCCATCGGCACCGCGCAGCGCGTCGTCTCCGGGGCGTGGCTGTTCTCGTCCTCGGTCATCGTCACCGACCCCGATCCGATCCGCGCCGTCCTCACCGACGTCGAGGCCGCACTGGGCGTGACGTGGGATCCGCTGACCGGCGGGGCGATCAGTGAGGTGCACCCGGAGATCACGGTCGATGCCGTCGCCGAGGCGTTCGCCTCCTATTTCGCCCGCGACTTCGCGCTCACGCCCAGTTCGCCGACGGCAGACGAACTCGCCGCCCTGCCCGCACAGGCCGCCGGACACGTGCTCTGAAGACGGTGGCGGCGGTGCCCTGGGAGATGCTCTGCACGCGGGGTCCGGGTGGGCGTCCGGTGGCGGGGAGACGCAAACGGACTTCACGGCGGCCTTCCGCGGCCACCCCGGATTGTGCGCCAGGTTCAGGGTGGAATCTGCTCCGATTTGACCCTGAACCTGGCGCACAACCACCGTCGTTGCGGCGCACACTCGATGTGAGGCCGCTTTTCGGCGGTCCGCCGACCGCTGAGCATGTGAAGAGCCCCCGGGTACGTACCCGGGGGCTCTCACTTGCGTGAAGCAGCGGCCTGACTCGAGGAGTCTGCGTCTTCACTGCTGGCCGGGGATTACGCAGCCTGCTTGAGCTCGCGCCTTCACTGCCGCCACATCGCGTTCCAACCGGTCCAGTGCCGCAACGAGATCTTCGTCGCCGCGATTCGACAGTCCCTCGGCGATGAACTGTCGCGTGAGCGCTGAGACGGACACTCCTGACTCCTCCGCGAGCGCCTGGAGCTTCTCAAGAACATCAACAGGGACTCGCACGGTCAGCAGCGGTGAGGCACTTCGATTCGATTTGCGCCACTCACCTTCTGCCAACTTGTCCCGGTAATCAGCGGTATCGGCATCCAATTCGGCGCGCAGTGCTGCGCGCGCCTCGGGAGGAACACTACCTTTCGTCATGACGGCTTCCTTCGTAGAGCTTGCGATGCGATTCATTGGCGGGCCAAGCATTGCCGCCGTAGAGCAGACCTTCGTGCCTGACAACGATGACGACCAGCACCTCTGCCCGCGTGGAACTCCACCCGATGTATCGATCAGATTTGCCGGATCTGCTGGCCGGATCAGGCGTCAGCAGGAGGGCTTCCGGATCATCGATTGCCTCCTCTGCCTCTGTCTGCGTGACACCATGGCGCCGCCACATGTGTGCAGCTGCGCGCGAATCCCACTCGATCGCCGTCACACAGAAAGTGTATGACATTCGTTATACAGTGCAATAGCCCTTTACGCCGCAGAGTTTCCTACTGCCCACTGGCAGTCAGCCGGATTGTGCGCCAGGTTCAGGGTGGAATCAGCTCCGATTTCACCTTGGAGCTGGCACACAATCACCGTCGATGCGGCACACCTTCGATGTGAGGCCGCTCTTCGGCGGTCCGCCGACCGCTGAGCATGTGAAGAGCCCCCGGGAACGCACCCAGGGGCTCTCGCACGCGCAGAACGCAGAGCAGTCGCCTGACTCGAGGAGTCCTGCCTCGCCGCCGGCCTCAGGCCGCCCGGCTCAGGGGGTCTTCGGCTTGGCCGCAGTCGTCTTCGAAGCCGTGGTCTTCTTCGCCGCCGTGGTCCGTGACGTCGTCGACTTCTTCGCCGCAGTTGTCTTCGCCGCGGTGGTCTTCGCCGTCGTCGACTTCTTCGCCGCGGTCGTCTTGGCTGCAGTCGTCTTCTTCGCCGCCGTCTTCTTGGCGGGAGCCTTCTTCGCCGGTGCCTTCTTCTTCGCCGGGCCCTTCGCACGCTTCTCGGCGAGGAGTTCGGCGCCACGCGCTGGAGTGATCGACTCGACGTCGTCATCCTTGCGCAGGGTCGCGTTCGTCTCCCCGTCGGTGACGTAGGGGCCGAAGCGACCGTCCTTGACGACCATCGGCTTCTTCGTCTCCGGGTCCTCGCCGAGTTCCTTGAGCGGGGGCTTGGCCGTGCGTCCGCCGCGCTGCTTCGGCTCCGAGTAGATCTTCAGCGCCTCCTCGAGGGTGATCGTGAAGATCTGCTCCTCATCGGTCAGCGACCGCGAATCCGTGCCCTTCTTCAGGTACGGGCCGTACCGGCCGTTCTGCACCGTGATGTCCGTGCCCTCCTCGTCCTGGCCGACGATGCGGGGCAGGCTGAGCAGCTTGAGCGCGGTCTCGAGGTCGATCGTGCCGACGTCCATCGACTTGAAGAGCGAACCGGTGCGCGGCTTGGGCTTCTTCGCGCCGCGCTTGGGCTTCTCCTCGGACTCGGGCAGCACCTCGGTGACGTAGGGGCCGAACCGGCCGTTCTTCGCCACGATCGTGTGCCCGGTCTCCGGGTCGACACCGAGTTCACGGTCGCCGTCGCCCTGGTTCTCGATGAGTTCGGCAGCCTTGGCGGCGGTGAGCTCATCGGGAGCGAGATCGTCGGGAATCGACACGCGCTTCGGGTCCTCGCCCTCGACCCCCGAGGTGACCTCGAGGTACGGGCCGTAGCGTCCCACGCGCAGGGCGACGCCGTCGCTGATGCGCACCGTGTTGACTTCGCGGGCGTCGATCTCGCCGAGGTCGTCGACGATCTCCTTGAGACCCTCGCGGTCGAGGCCCTTCCCGCCGAAGTAGAACCGGGCCAGCCAGGCCTTGCGATCCTCTTCGCCCATCGCGATGCGGTCGAGTTCGGATTCGAGATCGGCGGTGAATTCGTAGTCGACGAGTTCGGTGAAGTGATCTTCGAGCAGGCGGACGACGGAGAACGCCAGCCAGCTCGGCACGAGCGCATTGCCGCGGGAGGTGACGTAGCCGCGGTCCTGGATGACCGAGATGATCGAGGCGTACGTCGAGGGGCGGCCGATGCCGAGCTCTTCGAGCTGCTTGACGAGGCTCGCCTCGGTGAAGCGCGGCGGCGGGGCGGTCGTGTGACCGTCGGCGGCGACCTTGACGACGGAGAGCTTCTGGCCCTGCTCGACCTGCGGCAGGCGGGATTCGCCGGACTTCGTGTCGTAGCGGCTCGCGTCCTGACCCTCCTCGTAGGCGGCGAGGAAGCCGCGGAAGGTGATGACGGTGCCCGAGGCGCTGAAACCTGCCTCATGGCCGTCGCCGAGGTCGGCTGCGACCTTGATCGTCGCCGTCGAGCCCTTCGCGTCGGCCATCTGACTGGCCACGGTGCGCTTCCAGATGAGGTCGTAGAGACGGAACTCGTCGCCGCTGAGCGACTTCGCCACCTGCGCAGGCGTGCGGAACGAGTCTCCGGCGGGACGGATCGCCTCGTGGGCCTCCTGCGCGGACTTCTGCTTGCTCGCGTACTGGCGCGGGGACTGCGGGACGTACTCCGGACCGTAGAGCTCGGTGACCTGGCGTCGGGCCGCGGCGATCGCCTGCCCGGACAGCGCCGAGGAGTCGGTGCGCATATAGGTGATGTAGCCGTGCTCGTAGAGCGACTGGGCGGTGCGCATCGCCTGGCGGGCGCTCATCCGCAGCTTGCGGCCGGCCTCCTGCTGCATCGTCGAGGTCGTGAACGGGGCGGCGGGCCGCCGCGAGTACGGCTTCGATTCGACGCCGGAGACGGTCAGCGCGTTCTTCGCCGGCCCCGCGAGCAGGGTTGCGAGCTCTTCGGCCTTCGCCTGGTCGACGACGACGGCGGACTTGGTCTTCAGCTCGCCCTTGTCGTTGAAGTCGCGACCGCTGGCCACCCGCGACCCGTCGAGGGTCGTGAGGTTCGCGGCGAACGGGTTCGACCCGTCGGGCAGTCCGAGATCGACGTCGAGGTCCCAGTAGTCGGCGGAGACGAACGCCATGCGCTCGCGTTCGCGTTCGACGACGAGCCGGGTCGCGACCGACTGGACGCGGCCGGCGGACAGGCCGGCGCGGACCTTGCGCCACAGCACCGGGGAGACCTCGTATCCGTAGAGGCGGTCGAGGACGCGGCGGGTCTCCTGCGCGTCGACGAGGTCGATGTCGATCTCGCGGGTGTTCTCGAGTGCCCGGGAGATCGCCTCGGGGGTGATCTCGTGGAAGACCATCCGCTTGACGGGGATCTTCGGCTTGAGCACCTCTTTGAGGTGCCACGCGATGGCTTCGCCCTCGCGGTCCTCATCGGTGGCGAGGAAGAGTTCGTCGGCGTCCTTGAGCAGGCGCTTGAGTTCCGTGACCTTCTTCTTCTTGCCCGGATCGACACGATAGTAGGGGTCGAAGCCGTTGTCGACGTCGACGGCGAACTTCCCGTACGGCCCCTTCTTCATGTCGGCGGGCAGCTCCGACGGCGTCGGGAGGTCGCGGATGTGTCCGACTGAGGCCTCGACGTCGTAGCCGTCGCCGAGGTACCCGACGATCGTGCGCGCCTTCGTCGGGGACTCGACGATGACGAGACGACGGGGCTTCTTCTCGGTTGTGGCCACGCTCACTCATTCCTTTCGGGGCACGGGGTGATCGACGAGATGGTCGATCCGAGCCAATGTAACACTGTTGTTGTCCGGGTTCTTCCCGGGGTGCGTTGGCGGTGGCCCATACTGTGGCATCCGCGTCCCGTCGTGTCAATCGCCGCCGGGAAGCAGCATGCCGGCCGCGACCAGCCCTCTGACCTGGGCGATGAGCTGGTTCCCCAGCGCCGCCTCGTCGACGCCGAGGAGCTGGGCGAGCGCCGCGGCGGTCTGGCGCAGAGTGAGACTGCCGTCGGCGACGGAGAGGAACCCGGCCAGGGCCGTGTCGACGTCGATGACGCGTCCGAAGCCGATGCCCTGTTCGACGGTGATCGACGTCGGGTCCGTCTCCCCCGGCACGAAGTGCCGATGCTCGACGAGGTCGGGTGAGCGGGTGAATGCGGTGGCCGCGATCTCCTCGTCACCGGCGGACTCCGCCCAGGCACCGAGTTCGTGGATCGTCTGGACGAACGCGCCGATTCCGTGGGGGTTCGTCGCCGGCGCCGAGGTGATGCGCACCCGCGCGCGGAACGCCGGCACAGCCCCCGCCTCGGCGAGGTCGGTCCGACCCAGGGTAGTGCCGGTGGCCTGCGGGGAAAGTGATGAGGAATCGTTATCTGCCCGGTGCATGAGGACGTAGCCGAAGACGATCTCCGTGACCTTCCGGGAGGCGAAGTCGTCCAACCACGCCGAGGTGGCTGCGTTCCACTCGGCACTCGCGCGGGGGATGCCGCCGTCGCGGATCCAGGTCTCGGCGTAGGTGACGGGGTCGAGGATCTCGCGTTCGATGACGAACACGGAGGTCTCCGCGGCCGCGGTAGAGGTGTCGCGGGAGTCCCTGGCTGGGGTGGCAGTGGCGGTGTCATGGGAGGCAGCAGTCGCAGTGGTGGTGTCGTGGGAGGCGGTGGGCTCGCGAGTCCCGTCGGCAGTGCTGCTGACCCAGGTCTCCGGACCGCTCGTCGAATCGGGCGTGACCTCCCAGTTGCCCAGGCACACGGCTCGACCGCCGGGGGCAAGGACGGAGGGGATCTCGGTGAAGAGCTCCCGGACGAGCCGGTCGGCGCGCATCCCGCCGTCCCGGTAGTCGAACGCGGGCAGCGCTGCATCGGCCTCCGCACCGCGCGGGGTGATGACGAACGGCGGATTCGACACGAGGAGGTCGACGGTGCTGTCGATGGGGTCGAGCAGCGATCCCTGACGCAGGTCGAGGTTGGTGACCCCGTTGAGCGCGGCGCCGAGTGCGGTCAGGTGCAGGGCACGGGCGGAGATGTCGGTGGCGATGACGCGGTCGGCATGCCGGGCGAGGAGGAGTGCCTGGATGCCGCAGCCGGTGCCGATGTCTGCGGCGAGCGCGACGTGGTCGCGCGGGGTGAGAGAGACAAGTGTCCGTCCCGCGCCCCCGACGCCGAGGACGAAGTCACCGTCGAGGACGTCCGGGCTGGTCAGGGTGCCGTGGTCGCTGACGAGGTAGAGGTTCTCATCCCCCGGTCGCAGACCGCGCGGGACGCCGACGGGAAGGTCGAACGGGGCGACGGCGAACGGGGCGGTGACGAATGAGGCGGAGGCGTCCCGTGTGGAGGAGTCCCGGTCTCGGTCATCGCCGGTGCCCGGACCGGAGGCGTCAGCGAGGAGGCCGAGGTCGAATGCTGTCGCACAGTCGGCTGCGCCGAGCGCCGCCTCGAGAAGGGCGGTCGGCAGAGTGTCGCGGAGGAGGAAGGTGAGCGCGAGCACGGCGAGCCGCTCGTCGAACGACAGGTCCGCCGACGCCGCCTCCGTGGCGGAAGCCTCACCCGCGCCGCTCGGCGAGTCTGAGCTGCTCGGCGAGTCCGTGCCGCCACCGGGCCCGGTGTCCGCGCCCCTCGCCCTGAGTACCTGCCGGCAGTGGCGGAGGGCGGGGGCTGCGTTGTTGCGGGCGAGCGCGTCGGAGACGGGTCCTCCCCAGAACTGCCGCAGCCGAGGCTCGGTGTACCCCGCCGCATAGAGCGCAGCACCGAGCCGTTCCGCGCCGGCACGCTGCTCGGCGCTCAGGGACGGAGTCCCGCTCCCGTCACCGCGGTTCCCCACCACAGTGGTGGCACGGCTGTCAGAGTTGTCACGACTGTCCGGGGTGTCACGAACGTCAGGGGTATCGCGAACGTCGGGGGTGCGGCTCACATCTGCTGTCTCTTCGGTCACAGGTGAATCCTAGTCACAGGCGACTGCGCCATACTGGGATCATGGCCGATTCCCCTCTCCACGACATCGTCTCCGGGTTCGGTGTCAGGGACGATCGGATCGTCCACACCCGCGATATTCCACAGCGGTTCGAACACGAGTCGGACTGGCCGGAGTGGGTCGATGAGGAGTTGCGGCACGCGACCCACGCGATCGGCGTCGACCGCCCGTGGCGGCATCAGGTCGAGGCGGCGCAGGCGGCCCGTGACGGCGAGGACGTCGTCATCGCCACCCCCACCGCCTCGGGCAAGTCGCTCGGATTCTGGCTGCCGGTGCTCGAGTCGATCCAGACGACGCGGGAGGGTCTGCGGACCTCCTCGGCGATCTACATCGCTCCGACGAAGGCACTCGCCGCCGATCAGCTGACGAAGCTCGAGCAGCTCATCGTCCGCGGTGTCCGCCCGGCGGCGTATGACGGCGACACGTCGCAGGCGGCCAAGGACTGGGCGCGCCGGCACGCGAACATCATCTTCACCAACCCGGACATGCTCCACCGCGGGATCCTTCCCCAGCACGAGCGCTTCGCCCGGCTGTTCAAGTCCCTGCGCTTCATCATCGTCGACGAGGCCCATCGGTATCGCGGCGTGTTCGGCTCCCATGTCGCGCTCATCCTCAGGCGGCTCCTGCGCATCGCCGCTCACTACGGCGCGCATCCGGTCGTCATCGGCGCCTCGGCGACGATGGCGCAGCCGGATGCGGCGTTCGCGCGGCTGACCGGGCGGCCGGCGCACCCGGTGACCGAGGACGCCTCCCCGCGTGCCGCGGGCAGCTTCGCGCTGTGGGAGCCGCCGGTGTCACCCGACGGTGATCGTCGCAGCGGACTCGCCGAGGCGGCCGACGTCCTCACCGACGCGATGTGCGCAGGCTTCCGCTCGATCGCGTTCATCGCCTCCCGCCGCGGCTCGGAGGCGCTGGCGTCAACGGTCCGCGAGCAGGTGGGAGCCGTCGATGACTCCCTGACCGGCAAGGTCGCCGCCTATCGCGGCGGATACCTCGCGGAGGAGCGCCGCGCCTTGGAGGCGGCTCTGCGGTCGGGGCGTCTGCTCGCGGTGGCATCGACGAATGCCCTCGAACTCGGCATCGACATCTCCGGACTCGACCTCGTCATCATCTCCGGCTGGCCCGGCACTCTGGCCTCGCTGTGGCAGCAGGCCGGCCGTGCGGGCCGGGCCGGACAGAAGTGGATGGCCGTCTTCATCGCCCGGGACGACCCGCTTGACACGTACGTCGTCCACCACCCGGAGGTCATCTTCGACGCTCCCGTCGATGCCGGGGTCATCAACCCCGGAAACCCGTATGTCCTCAGCGGGCATCTGTGCGCGGCCGCGGCCGAGGTGCCGCTGACACCGGCCGACCTCGCCCATTTCCCCGACAATGCCGCCGAGGTCGTCGACGACCTCGTCGAACGGAAGATGCTGCGGGCAAGGCCTGCCGGGTGGTTCTGGGCCAAGGACATGCCCGCCACCGACCTCGCCGACATCCGCGGCACCGGCGGCGGTCAGTTCCGCCTCGTCGAGGCGAGCACGGGAACGCTGCTCGGCACCGTCGACGAGGCGGGCGCGCACACCGGTGCCCACCCGGGAGCCGTCTACACGCATCAGGGCACGGACTTCCTTGTCGCCGACCTCGATCTCGACGAGAGAGTCGCGTTCATCGAGCGCGCCGAGGTCGACTACACGACGCAGCCGCGGTCGACGACGGAGATCTCCATCGTCGACACCGCCTCCCAGCGCACCCTGCCGTCGGGGGTGACCGTGGCCAGCGGCACCGTCGACGTCACCGATGAGGTCATCGCCTACCGGATGCGGGCGAAGCGCGGTGGTGCGATCATCGCCGAACACGACCTCGACCTGCCCGAGCGCACCCTGCGGACCTCGGCGGTGTGGTGGACGATCCCGCAGGCTCTCCTCGAGGAGACGGAGGTCCTCAAGGCCGATCTGCCCGGAGCCGTCCATGCCGCCGAGCACGCCTCGATCGGCCTGCTGCCGCTCTTCGCCGGGTGCGACCGCTGGGACATCGGCGGGGTCTCGACGGCGCTGCACGCCGACACCGGCATGGCCACGGTCTTCGTCTACGACGGACTGGCCGGCGGGGCCGGATTCTCCGAGCGCGGCAGCGAGGTCATCGAGGAGTGGCTCGGCGCCACCCGGGATGCGATCGCGGCCTGTGAGTGCGTCGACGGCTGCCCGTCGTGTGTGCAGTCGCCGAAGTGCGGCAACGGCAACGAACCGCTCGACAAGGCGGCCGCCCTGCGCCTGCTCCGCGGCGTCCTCGACTGAGGCCACCGGCGTCGACACCGGACGCTGTCATCGACACCTGAGGTCGCGGTCGCCCGCACCCGACGCCAGGGCCCCGCAACGACAGCCCATTCCCTACCGTCCCGCCACAGCCTCCTCCCGCACCGCCGGCAGAGGACCGGGGATGTCGACGTCGACCTCGACGAACGCACTCTGCTGCGCGCTCGAGGCCCGACAGTCCCGCAGCGTCGCACCGTTGCGCTCGGCCACCTCCTTCGCCGTCTCGCAGGGGTCGCCGGTGGTCAGACCCCGCGCGGCGTCCGCGGCGGCAAGCGCTGCGAGATCGGCGGCGGCCTGAGCCGTGCTGTGGGCGACGAACGCCTGGCTGAGGGCCCCGATCGCCGTGACGAAGGCGACGATCATCCCGCACAGCCCGATGACGATGTTCGTCATGACCCGTCTCCCCGTCCGCCCTCGGAACGCGCCGTCGCCTCGGCGCTGACCTCGTCGAGGAAGAAGATCGCGTCGGGCAGGGCGATCGTCACGGTCACGGTCGCATACCCGCCGTCGGTGCCGACGGTGACCGTCGAGGACGTACCCGCGTGCTTCTTCGCCTCGTCGACGACGGCGGCCCGCGGTTCGCCGCGAGCGATCTCACGTGCGGCCGACCGCGCGGCGTCGAAGGCTCTCAGCTGGGAGAATCCCACGGCGGCGGCTCCCGCGAGCACGACGACGAGCAACACGAGGGCCGGGAGGACGACGGCGAACTCCGCGGTCGCCGTGCCGGCGTCGTCGTGACCGCGGGACCCGGGCGCGCGCATGTCAGGCGCCGAGGCCGAGGGCTGCCTGGATGACGCCGGTGACGAGTTCCTTGATCGGCTCCGATTTGAGGATGACGACGAGAAGCGCGGCGAAGCCGCAGGCCGCGAGCGTGGTGATCGCGTACTCCGCCGTCGTCGCCCCGGTGTCGGCACCCCACCCCGCGTCTGCCCGCAGCGCACCGTCGAGGTGGTCATCCGCTCCGGAGTGGTCGGCCGGCAGGCGGTCGGTTCGCGGCGCCGATTCGAGCGACGACGCGGTGTCGGCGCTCGTCCCGGAACCGACGGAATCGCCGCCGGCCGCCGGTGCGGGTCCACTCCCCCACGCGGGATAAGTCGGCGCGGTGCCTGTGCGGAATGTGTCTGTGCCGGTGGTGTCTGTGCTCATGGTCTCCTCCTCGAGGACGGTTCCGCACACTCTGCGCGGACGGACCTCCAGACTGGTCAGCGAGCACCGCGGAGGTCGAGGCCCGAGAACACCCCTGTGGACTCCGCTCGAGCGTCCACAGGCCCAGCGCACACGAGTTCGCGACTCGTCCACAGGCGACTGCACGCAAGTCAGTACGCGAGCCACTCCCAGGTCGGACTCTGCTCGATGAAGTAGTCGACGATGCTGCTCACCCGCCGCGGCACCGGATGCCCGGTCTCGTAGACGGCGACGATCGAGTTCGGCGCCTGAGGATCATCGATGGGGATGTAGGCGATGCCGTCGTCGGAGTCCCGGCCCTCGGCCTCCGAGCCGATGTTGCCCACCGAATAGCCCAGCCCCCGGCGCACAAGTCCGCGCACCGTCTCCGGACTCGCACTCTCCCAGCGGACATCGGGCTCGACTCCGGCCCCGCGGATCATCGCCTCGACCCTGTCCCGCGACGGCGGCTGGTTGAAGAGGATGACCGGCATCTCGGCGACCTCGCGGAAGGCGATCTCCTTGCGGCCGGCCAGCGGATGGTCGGCCGCGAGGAGGATCACCTGGCGGAAGCTCGCGATCTCCTGCGCCGGCACCGTCGGCGGAAGCTGACCGCCGAAGGTGAGGACGAGATCGAGGCGACCGACGTCGAGCTCTCGCCGCAGATCCCCGGTCGCCCCTTCGGTGAATGAGATGTCCAACCCGGGATGCGCCTCGGCGAAATCACTGATCAGCTGCGGCAGCAGATACGGCCCGAGCGGGAAGATGCACCCGACCCGGACCGAACCGACGATCGTCGACTGGTCCCCCATGGCGACGTCGGGGATCTCGCGGGCCAGATCGAGCATCGCCCGGGCCCGCGACACCAGGGCCGTCCCCGCGCTCGTCGGCCGAACCCCGGCCGTGCGACTGCGCACGAGCAGACGGGTGCCCACGGCCCGCTCGAGTTCGTTGAGCGCCGTCGACACCGTCGCCTGCGTGACGCTGCACGTGCGCGCCGCAGCCGTGATCGACCCGTCGTCGAGGGCGGCGAGGAAGTATTCGAGCTGGCGCAGCGTGATGTCGCTCATTGAGATTCCCTATGTGCATTCGACATTTAATTAATTGGATCAATTTTATGACCTCGGCCACACTGGATGAAACCCCGACACCGACGAGAGGTCACCACCATGCCATCCACCAGCTCCACTGCCACCCGCGTCATCACCCTGGGCGTGGCAGGCGGACCCCGCTGGTGGCCGGCCACCGCCTCCGAAGAGCCCTCGGGCATTGCGACCGCCGTCGTCGTCGGCGACGCCTTCTACCTCATCGACGCCGGCTCGGGCACCGGCCGCAACCTCGTCCGGGCGGGCCTGCCGATGGAGCGGATGCGGGCGATGTTCCTCACCCACCTCCACTCCGACCATGTCGCCGCCCTCCCGAGCCTGCTCCTCTTCAGCAGCTACGAAGCCAAGAGCGAGAACAGCGACCCGATCCGTATCATCGGCCCCGGTGACCGCGGCACACCCCCTCCTCTGTCGGAGCACGCCGCAGCGTCCGACGGCACGGCCGCCCGCACCCCGCTCTACCCGGAGAAGCCGACGCCGGGCACCGCAGACATGGTCGACCTGCTCTTCCGCGCCTTCGCCACCGACCTCAACGACCGCTACCTCGACGGGCTCAAACCCACCGCGAAGCAGCTCTTCACCGCCTCCGACATCGCGGTGCCCACGACCATCGGCTATCACCCCGATGACGATCCGGCCCCGGAGATCAGACCGTTCGCGATCTACGAGGACGATCGCGTCCGAGTCCTCGCCACCCTGGCACTCCACCCACCCGTGGCACCGGCGTTCGGCTTCCGCATCGAGACCGATGACGGCGTCGTTGCGATCTCCGGGGATACGACGTTCACCCCGAACATGATCGCGCTCGCCGACAATGCCGACATCCTCCTCCACGAGGCGATCGACGAAGAGTGGATCGACGCCGTCCACGGCTCGCCGACCGACCCCGTCGCCCGCGCCTCACGGGCCCACCACCTGAGGTCCCACACGACTGTCGCCGATGCACTGAGGGTGGCTGACTCCGCTTCAGCCAAGCAGCTCCTCCTCCATCACATCGTTCCCGGTAACAACCGGTCGAGCATCCAGGCGCAGCTGTCCGCGGTTCGGAACTCGCGGGCATCCATCCCACACGACCGAGACGAGTTCATCCTGCGCTGACACCGGTTCGGAGCCGCCACCTCGGCGAGCGACTCCGGATCACCATCACGACGGTGCCGACCCAGCGCACCACTGACCGGCCGCACCACCGGGCCACCGCACCCGCACCGTCGCCGCACACCGCGCTGACGCTCCACCCTGCGCCGATGCCTGCCTGCACGTTCGACGATCTGCACTCCTGGCAGAGAATTCCGCACGATCCGAGGAGAATCCCGTGACCCAGCCCTCTGCACCCCTGCCCGAAAATCCGCCCGCACACACCCCGGACCCCAAGGAAGTGCGCACCGTGCTCGCCTCCGGCTTCATGGGGACGATGCTCGAGTACTACGACTTCATGCTCTACGCGACGGCGGCCAGCCTCGTCTTCGGGCCGCTCTTCTTCTCCGGTCTCGGCCCGCAGGGGGCGCTGCTCGCGTCGTTCTCCACGCTCGCCGTCGGCTACCTCATCCGTCCGCTCGGCGGCATCATCCTCGGTCACTTCGGCGACAAGATCGGACGCAAGCCGATCCTCGTCTTCACCCTCGCCCTCATCGGCGTCGCCTCGGTGGGCATCGGCCTGCTGCCGACGACGCAGGACGGCAACTACTTCGGTGTCTTCGCCCTCGTCTTCCTCCGCGTCCTCCAGGGCATCGCCGTCGGCGGTGAGATGACCGGAGCCGCCCTCATGGCCGTCGAGCACGCCCCGGAGAAGAGCCGCGCCTTCGCCGGCGCGATCGCCGTCTCCGGCGGTCCCGCGGGCACCGTGCTCGCCGCCCTCGTCGTCGCGACGACCGCCGTCATCTCCGGCGATGACTTCCTCGTCTGGGGATGGCGCGTGCCGTTCCTCCTCAGCGCTGTCCTCGTCGTCGCCGCGTTCATCATCCGCCTCAAGGTCACCGAGTCGCCGCTGTTCGAGCAGCTCGAGGAGGAGAAGAAGGAGAAGCGCCTGCCGATCCTCGACGTCTTCAGCAAGCACCTGAAGACGATCCTCATCGGTGTCGGCGTCTACACCTCGATGGTCTTCACCCAGCAGATCGTCACCGTCTACGGTCTCGCCCTGGCCACCCAGAACGGCGTCGACGTCTCCGACTCCCTCTACCTCAAGGCCGGCGGAGCGCTCGGCCTCATGCTCACCACGGTCCTCTTCGCCCGCCTCAGCGACCGGATCGGCACGACGAAGGTGCTGATGATGGGCGCCATCGCCGGCGGCGTCCTCGCGATCCCCATCCTCCTCATGCTCAGCAACGGCACCGTGTGGGGCTTCGTGCTCGCGATCGTGCTCGGCAACGTCATCATCCAGGGCGCTCTCTACGGACCGTTCGCGGCCTTCATCGCCCGGCGCCTGCCGACGGCCGTGCGCTTCACGGGCACCGCGCTGGTCTACAACATCGCCTCGACCCTCGGCGGGCTCGCCCCGACCGTCGCAGCGGCCCTGGCCGTCGCCTTCGCCGGCAGCGTCCTGCCGCTGGGCTTCCTGTGGATCGTCGTCGCGCTCATCACGGTCCTCTCGCTCATCGTCGCCCCGAAGTCCGGCCCGGCAATGGTGCACACCTCGCGACCGGTGACGATGGACCGCCACGGCATCAAGCGCTGAGGTCGGCATCAGAGGCCGGCGGCTCACGCTTCAGGTGCCCTGCCGCCGAACCTCGTCAGCTGCCGGTCCGAGGGGGCGTCCCGATCCCGGGACGCCCCCTCGGACCGGCAGCTGCGCCCAGAAACATTCTTGCGAGTCAGCCGGACCAGTCGTCGCGCAGGATCGCCATGATGACCTCGTCGTGGCGGCGGCCGTTGAAGAACACCGCCTCGCGCAGGCGGCCCTCTTCGACGAATCCGGCGTTCGCGTATGCGGCGATCCCGCGAGTGTTGAAGGCCCAGGTGCGCAGCTCGACACGGTTTAGTCCCAGCTGCAGGAAGCCGTAACGCAGGGTCAGACGGACGGCGTCGGTGCCATAGCCGCGCCCGTGGAATTCAGGTCCGAGGATGATCGCCAGGGTGGCGGATTGGTTGATGGCGTTGCGCCCGAATAGCGTGACGTGACCGATGAACTCACCACTCTCGATGAGCTCGATGCTGAAGCCCACGGAGCTGCTGTCGGTATTCGCACTCCACTGCAGGAACTGCTCAGACACCGCACCTTCGGGTCGCGGCAGAACGGTGGCATTCTGAAGCACGACGATTGCGGGATCGAACCACCACTGTTCAAGGTACGGCAGGTCCTCCTCGCGCAGGGGACGCAGCCGAACGGACTGCCCGGCGAAGAGGCTCTGCGCGTACTGTGCGGCCTCGTCGACATCGTCAAGGCAGTGGAACGGTGGAACTGAAGGCATGGGGCGACCTTATCAAGAGCTTCCGAGGGGTCCGATCCAGCTGCGAGCCGCGTCCCCCACCGCGTGGATCACCGGCGCATGGATCACTGGCGCAGGAGTCCACGATGAACCGCTGAGCGAAACTGTCTGCCCCGGCACCGAGTCAGAAGAACACCGAGGTGAGATCGGTCAGCAGGGAGATGACGACGGGCACGACGGAGAGGAGGAGGAACGCCGGCAGGATGCACACGCCGAGCGGCACGACGAGGCGCACCCCGAGTGCGGCGGCCGCTTCCTGCCGCCTGCGCCGTGAGGAGTCCCGCAGCTCCCCGGCGACGGCTTCGATGAGCGGGGCCGGTCCGACCCCGGTGTGCTCGGAGAAGACGAAGACGTCGAGGACCGGTCGCAGCCGGTCGTCCTCGGACAGGTCGTCACCGCCGATCGTCTTCGCCCGTGCGATCCGCAGCAGCCCCGACCGGTCGCCCGTCGCCTCGGCGGTGAGGGTGAGCGCCACAGGGATCGGCAGTCCGGCGGTGAGGCAGATCGCGACGAGGTCGAGGTCGAATGCGAGCTGTTCGTCGGCGACCGCGGTCCGCTCATTCGCCGAGGCGGTGCCCCCGTCCCCGCTCCTCGCCGAGGCAGCCCCACCGGCCGTCTGACCGGCCGTCAGACCGGTCGTCCCAGGACCGGGACCGGACCGGCGGCCCGCCCGGACACCACCGCTGAGCAGCATCTCCAGCCGTCCCGCGGGGCGGGCGGTCCACAGCAGCACGGCCGCGGCGACGAGGAGTCCGACGAGGATCGCAGCCATCGTCCCTCAGCGCTCCGCCCGGGTCATCATCCGCATCATCCACCACCGGCCGAGCGCGTAGAGGACGATGCCGCCGCCGATGCTCAGCTGCCCCGGCAGACCGGTGAGGAGCGCGAGCGGGCGGACGCCGATGAGCAGGCCGAGGCCCATGCCGATGAGGGGAAGCCAGCTGAGGACCCGCACGGTGGCACGGGGTCCGGCCATCGCGATCCGCCGCTCCCGGCTCGCATCGAGGGCATCCCGCTGAGCAGCGGCGTAGCGGAGGATCATGTCGGCCGCGGGCGCCCCCGACCGCTCAGAGACCGTCCACACCGCAGCCATCCCGGTGAGCACCTCGGCGGCCGCGGCGGGCAGACCCTGACCGCGGGCGGCGATCGCCCGCCCGGGATCGTCACCGAGCGCGATCGCCCGGGAGATCGGACGAAGGCGATCGTCCTGCCCGGCCAGCGTCGCCATCACCGCCTGCGGGGTCATCCCCACCTTGAGCAGATGCGCGCAGCTCTCCACCGCCCCGATCGCCCACAGCTGGTCGGCCTCGGCCTCCTCCCGTCCGCGCCGCGCCAGTGATCGCGGTCCCGGCGGGCCGCCTCGGCGAGGGTCTGCCGCCAGGAGCTGGGCCAAGCGCGCCCGCGGATCGGGTGGGGCCGCGAGCACGATCCCGGCGGCGATGAGCACGGCGACGGTGAGGACGATCATGCCGACCGCGTCTCGAGGACGGCTTCGAAGCGGGCGAGCGCACGCCGGTTGAACTCCCCGGCCGACCGCGGGGAGGGTCGACCCCACACCGGTTCCATCGTCATCGTCTCCCCCTCCGGCCCGGTCGGGATCGCCAGCTCGGTGAGCCCGCGGTCGGAGCCGACCCGGCGGAGGTGGACGACGAGGTCGATCGCGGTCGCGAACTGCGCATGGACGGCCTGCGGACTCATCCCCGCGAGCGCCCCGAGCGCGGCCAGGCGACTGGGGACCGCCTCGGCGGTGTTCGCGTGGATCGTCGCGCACCCGCCTTCGTGCCCGGTGTTGAGCGCGGTGAGCATGTCCCTGACCTCCGGACCGCGGCACTCCCCGACGACGAGGCGGTCCGGACGCATCCGCAGGGCGTTGCGGACGAGATCGGTGAGCGTGACCTCGCCCCCGCCCTCGACATTGGCCTGCCGGGCCGAGAGCTGGACGACATGACCGTGGCCGATGATGAGCTCGCGGGAGTCCTCGACGACGACGATCCGGTGGGCGGGGTCGACGAGTCCGAGGAGCGCGCCGAGGAGGACGGTCTTGCCGGTGCCCGTGCCCCCGGAGATGAGGATGTTCGCCCGCGAGCGCACCGCCTCGGCGAGGAGGTCGTGCACGGCGGCCGGGATGAAGCCGTCGCCGAGGAGGTCAGCGACGGTGAACCCGGACCGTCGAGGCACCCGGAAGGAGATCGTCGTGTGGTCCCCGGAGATCGGGGGGACGATCGCGTTCATCCGCACCCCGTCGGGCAAGCGGACATCGACGAACGGACTCGAATCGTCGAGGCGACGCCCGCCGAGCGCGGCCAGGCGCACCGCGAGCGAGCGCACGTCGTCCTCGGAGCCGAGGGAGAGGTCGAGGCTGGTCGGCCCGGATCCGGTGTCGGCGAAGATCTCACGCGGGCCGTTGACGAAGACGTCGGTGGTGCCGGGCACCTCGAGCACGGCCTGGAGCGGACCGGCACCGGACAGCTGCGCGGACAGGCGGGTGACGAGATCGAGGAGGGCCGCCGAACCGAGCACCCGGCCGGTGCGCTGGACCGCCTCGGCGACGGCGGCGGTCGTCACCGGTCCGGGATTGTCGAGCAGGGTCTTGCGGACCTCGGCGACGAGGGAGGCGTCGAGCCATTCGCTCATCCGACCCACTCCCCGAGGAGCCGATCGACGAGGCGGCCCAGGCGCGCCCCGCCGGGGATGCCCTCACCGCGGTCGACGGCGGCGGAGAGTCCGCGATCGTCGCGGATGCTGCCGGCCAGACCGAGTCCGATCGAGTCGGCGAGGAGGTCGGAGTCGAGGCCGCCGGCTCCGGTCTCCCGGACGACGAGGCGCACATCCGGGTGCGAGTGGGAGAGCCGTTTGGCCACCTGTGAGGCGGCGACCGCGGAGCGGACCCGAGCGGGGGCGACGAGGAGGACGTGGTGGCAGCGCCGCGTCCACTGCGGCGGTGCGTGGCGAGGCAGGTCGACGATGACGAGATCGAAGGCCTGACCGGCGGCAGCGAGGACGTCGTCGAACACCTCCGGGGCGAGATCGAGGGTGTCATCGCGTCCCCAGGAGAGGATCGCGAGTCCGTCGTGGACGGGCAGGGCGTGGCGCAGCGCCGAGGGGCGCAGCTGGCCGCGGGAGGCGCTGAGGTCCGCCCAGCGAGGGCCGGGCACCTGTTCGGCGCCGAGGACGAGGTCGAGTCCGCCGCCGAGCGGGTCGGCGTCGACGAGGACCGTCGAGACCTCCTTCGCGGCGCGTCTGGCCAGGGCGCTGGCGAGCACCGAGGCGCCCGCTCCCCCGCAGCCGGCGACGATGCCGACGGTCACCCCGGGAGTGACCGGGGGCTCGACGGCGGCGATGATCCGCTGGCTCAGCCATTCCGCGGCCGAGGGCAGCATCGCGAGCTGTTCGACGCCGAGGGTCGCGGCTCGCCGCCAGGCCGATGCGGGTTCGTCTCCGTCGAGGACGACGAGGATGCGGTCGGCGCGGTCGGTCATGGGGACCTCGCGGACGTCCTCGCCGAGGAGGATGAGCGCCGCGCCCTGCCAGCCGCCGGAGTCCGGTGGCAGCACCGTGAGCTCGATGCCGATGCTCTCGGCAACGCGGGCGCACTCCTCGGTGATGGCGCCGAGGTTGGTGATGAGGGCGATCTGCATGCGCACAGCCTGCCCCCGGCGGTCCCCTCCCCGCCAGGGTCGGGAGTGGGCCTGTGGACAGAGCGGAGAAGGGGCGGCTCCTGTGCATCTGAGTCACAGGAGCCGCCCCTTCGGCGACGATGCGCGCATCACCACTGGTGACGGCGCTGAGCGTGGACGGCCCGGGCGGGATCGACCCGCGCTGTGCGCTGGGCCCGTCCACAGGCCCAGCACACGAGTCAGCCGCGCTGGATGCCCTCGATGTTGCGCAGCAGGCCCTCCTTGCCGTCGGAATCGCGGACCGTGAACGTCGTTCCGCGATCCTCGAGCGCGAGGAACCATTCGCCGGGGTAGATCGTGAAGACCGGCAGGCCGGTCTTCTCGTCGACGGCCTCCCGCGGCTCGGGCACGGCGAACCAGAAGGCCTGGATGACCCCCCGCTCACCCTCGTCCGCACCGCTGCGGTCGCTCGAGGCAGCCGCATCGGTCGACGCCGAGTCGGCAGACGAGGCACCCGTGCCGGCCGCAGGCGCACCGGTGCGGGCGTCCCTGTCGGAGTCCTCCCGGTAGTTCGCCATCGGCACGTACTGCGTCGGCTCGTCCGAGTCGGGCGGAGTCGTCCGCTCGCTGCTTCCGCTGCCAGCAGCACCGTCGCGCTCGCTCGGGGCGGCGGAGCGGGTGGTGTCCGTGCGGGCAGTGTCCGCCCCGGCTTCCGTGCGGGCAGAGTCGGTGCCCGCGGTTTCCGTGCGATCAGCGTCCGTGCCCGCGGTTGCGGTGCGGTCGCCACCGGATGCGGCAACGTCCCGGACGGCGGCCGCGTCGAATCGCGCAGTCGCGTCATCATCCCGGGTGACATCGGCGTCCGTGCCGGCCGACGGGCCAGCTGTCGCCGAGTCTCCACCTGCGGAGCCGCCCGCGGCCGCGGTCGTCGCGCCGGCAGCTCCCGTCGCGGAGCTCGAGGAGTCCGACGACCGGCGGTCGTCGGCGACATCGGTGCCGGTCGGATCGGCGCCGGGCGCCTCATCGATGTGTCCGTCAGCGGTGACGACGGTCGCCTCCGTCGTGCGGATGTTCGTCTCATCGCCGTCCGGGGTCGCCGTCTCGTCGACGACGGTCGTCTCGGTGCTCTCCTCGGTCACACCGCCGGGGCCGCCGACGAAGATCCCCATCGGACCGGGACCCGGCTCGTCCTCGCCGGTCGCTGTCGAGGAGGCCACGGTGTTGCCGTCGGCGAACCGGGCCGCTGCGGTGGTCTCGGAATCAGCGGGCGTTCGGTCCCCTGCGGATTCGTAGCTCGTGGCCGTCGCCGACCTCTCCGCATCCGTCTGCCCGGTGCCGCGTGCCGCCTCGGTGGCCGTCGAGGCCGACCCTGACGTGGCCGATTCTCCTGTCGCCGAGGCGGTCGTGGCCGAGTCCGCGTCAGGTGCGGCGTGGCGTCCGCGGCGACGTTCGGACACCGAGGTGATCCGCTCCGAGCCGGCGTCCGCCGAATCGTCGTTCCTCACGGCCTTGCTGATCGCGACGGTGTCATCGGGTCCGCGCTCGGCGGACCGATCCGAGGTGTCGCCGCCCGCGACAGCACCGTCAGAGACAGCACTGTCGGCACCACCACGGTCGGCGGTGCCGGCTTCCGAGGCAGCCCGGTCGGCAGGCACACCGTCTGCTCCGGCGCTGTCACTCGTCGAGACGTCGCCGGATCGCGTCGAGGCGGCCCCGGCAGCGACTGCCGCACCGGCAGCCCCGGCGGCTACTGACGCACCTGCGGCGACACCGGCATTGTCGGAGCCACGGTGGTCATCCTGGCCGGAATCACGGCGGTCACCCTGGCCGGCGTCGGTTGCGCGACCGTCGGTTCCGGCGGCCCCGGCACCGGTCGGATCATCGCCGACGAGCGGTTCGTCCGAGACCACGGTCTCCGATTCCCACGACTCCTCCTCGCGCTGCGCACCGAACCCGAAGGTCTGGGTCGGCTCGCTCTGCGAATGCTGAGGATCGCGCGGATGCTGAGCGCCGAGGTAGGTCTGTCCCGACCCGGTGCTCTGCACCGACTGCTCCTCGGATCCGGCAGCCGGCGGGGCGAAGGACGAATCCGACCGCCCCGCGGAACCGCTGTAGTCCGACGACGGGTAGGAGTGACGCCCTGCGTGTCCCTGTTCGCCGCCGGTGGGCTGGGCGGAATACCCCGGCTGGTCGGAGGCGCCGGTGGCACCGTATCCCTGTCCGTGTGCCGTGGGATCCGCGGTGAACTGCTGCTGGCCCTGGGGGTCGAATGAGCCCGACCCGGACTGGCTGTCGAACTGACCCGACTGGCCACCAACCTGCTCCTGGCCCTGTCCACCGAACTGGCCCTGCGCACCGAACTGACCCTGCGGTCCCGGCTGGCCCTGTGCGCCCCAGCCGTCCTGGCCGGGTGCGCTGCCGAATGCGGCAGCCTGAGCGCCGGGCACATTGGCCTGGGGAGCCGGGTGCTGTGCCCGCTTGCCCACCGGTCGCGCCTTGGGGTGCGCCTGGACGCTCTCGCGCGCGTCGAATTCCTTGCCGAAGAACGGCAGCATCGTGAAGACCCCGGCGAAGAACGCCACGAGAGCGGCGAAGAACGCGAGGTAGGCACCGACATGCCAGTACGGCACCGAGGTGACGAGATCGACGAACGCGTACGTGAACGCGACGGCGGCGAGCACGGAGATGAACTGGTCGATACCGAGCGATCCGACCCGCAGGCCGCCGTTGCCGAGCTTGTTGACGAGCACCGCCGCGACGATGAGGAGGATCGCGAGCACATTGAAGACGAGAGTGCCCATCGCATCGATGTTCCACGACCACAGCGGCAGCGGGATGAACTCGAACCTCTTGAACGCGACGAAGAGAACGATGAGAGCGAGCAGTCCCGCGAAGAGCAGGAAGAGATCACGCAGCGTCAGCGGGCCGATGAGGCCGGGACCCGAGCGCCGTGGTCGCTGCTGCCCGGGCGCTCCCGGCCCGAACTGGGCGGGACCCGACCCGTACTGCGATGGTCCGGAGCCGTACTGCGACGGTCCGGAGCCGTACTGTCCCGGACCCGCACCGTACTGCGACGGTCCTGAACCGTACTGAGCCGGACCTGACCCGTACTGGGAGGGGCCCGAGCCATAAGGCCCTGGCTGAGCACCGGGCTGGCCGCCGGCGGGCGGCCCGTACGCTGATGGACCGGAACCGTACTGGGCAGATCCGTACTGACCCGATCCGGCCTGGGCAGCTCCGGGCTGTCCGGAACCGTACTGTCCCGGCTGACCGCCCTGCCCGGGACCGTACTGTCCGGGGCCGGAACCGTACTGTCCGGCGCCGGCGGGCTGACCGCCGAACTGCTGACCGCCGTAGGCTCCCGCCTGTCCCGCAGGCGGCTGATTGTTCGGCCCTGCATTCGGCGCGTTCTGGTCATGCCACGGCGGCACTCCCTGGCCGTTGGGGTATTGCGGCGAACTCATCGCGGGCTCCAGTCGATCGGGGAACAAGGTCATGTCTGCAGCGTCCATCACCGCAGGCCTAGGGCCATCCTTGCAGACCTCGGCCCTCATGTGCAGTCATTCGACACCGACAGTCCCCTTGTCCGACCGCCGGCGACCGTGCGAACCCGGCAAGTCTTAGCACAGCAGGGTGCCGATGACTACCCCCGACTGACGCTGTTCAGCGCCTGAACGGCGGTGACCGCACCGCCTGGCCCGGGTATACAGTGCAGAGAGAATCTTCGTTCCATCAAAGAAGCCGGAGGGAATCATGACCGACAGCACCGAGGCGACCGAAACCTTCGCCCCGCCCGAGGAGTTCGCGGCCGCAGCCAACGTCAAGGCAGACGCCTATGAGCGCGGTTCCGACGACTTCGAAGCGTTCTGGGCGGAGCAGTCGCGTGACCTCGTCGATTGGCAGCAGGACTTCACCGAGGTGCTCGACTGGTCGAATCCGCCCTTCGCGAAGTGGTTCGCCGACGGCAAGCTCAACGTCGCCTACAACGCGCTCGACCGTCATGTGCTCGCCGGCAACGGCGACCGGGTCGCCATCAAGTTCGAAGGCGAACCCGGCGATTCCCGTGAATACACCTATGCCGAGCTCCTCGCCGAGGTGTCGAAGGCGGCGAACACGCTCACCGAGCTCGGCGTCAAAGCCGGCGATCGCGTGGCGATCTACCTGCCGATGATTCCCGAAGCGGTCATCGCGATGCTCGCGTCGGCCCGCCTCGGCGCTGCTCATTCCGTCGTCTTCGGCGGGTTCTCCGCCGATGCGCTGCGCTCGCGGATCATCGACGCCGAGGCGCGGGTCGTCATCACCGCCGACGGCAGCTACCGTCGCGGGAAGGAGACGAGCCTCAAACCCGCCGTCGACGAGGCCCTGTCGACGGGAGACACCCCGGTCGAATCCGTCCTCGTCGTCCGCCGCACCGGCCAGGACGTCGACTTCACCGAGGGCCGCGACATGTGGTGGCACGACACCGTGGAGAAGGCGAGCCCCGAGCACGAGGCGGAGTTCTTCGACGCGGAGAACCCTCTGTTCATCCTCTACACCTCCGGCACGACGGGCAAGCCCAAGGGCATCCTCCACACCTCGGGCGGATACCTCACGCAGGTCCTCTACACGATGAAGGCCGTCTTCGATGCGAAGCCGGAGACCGACGTCTTCTGGTGCACCGCCGATGTCGGATGGATCACCGGACACTCCTACGTCGCCTACGGCCCGCTGGCCATGGGCATGACCCAGGTGATCTACGAAGGCACCCCCGACACTCCCGATCAGGGTCGCTGGTGGGAGATCGTCGAGAAGAACAAGGTGACGACCCTCTATGCGGCACCGACGGCGATCCGCACGTTCATGAAGTGGGGTGAGGACATCCCCGCGAAGTACGACCTGTCCAGCCTGCGCCTGCTCGGCAGCGTCGGCGAACCGATCAACCCCGAGGCCTGGCGCTGGTACAACCGGGTCATCGGCGGCGGTCGCTGCCCGATCGTCGACACGTGGTGGCAGACGGAGACCGGCGCCCACATGATCGCGCCGCTGCCCGGCGTGCTCGCGACCAAACCGGGGTCGGCTCAGCGTCCGATCCCCGGCATCGCCGTCGACGTCGTCGACGACACCGGTGAGAACCCGGCCGGACCCGAAGGCGGCCTCCTCGTCATCCGCCAGCCGTGGCCGTCGATGCTGCGCGGGATCTGGAAGGACCCCGAGCGCTTCAAGGAGACCTACTGGTCGCGGTTCCCCGACACGTACTTCGCCGGTGACGGGGCGCGCCGCGACGAAGACGGGGACATCTGGTTCCTCGGCCGGGTCGATGACGTCATGAACGTCTCCGGCCATCGGCTCTCGACCGCTGAGATCGAGTCCGCGCTCGTCGCCCATCCCTCCGTCGCCGAGGCGGCGGTCGTCGGTGCGGCCGACGACACGACCGGGCAGGCCGTCATCGCGTTCGTCATCACCGTCGGCGGAGTCGAGGACAGCCCGGAGACCGCCGAGGAGCTGCGCCAGTTCGTCGGCAAGGAGATCGGACCGATCGCCAAGCCCAAGCAGGTGCACATCGTCTCCGAGCTGCCGAAGACCCGGTCGGGCAAGATCATGCGGCGCCTGCTCAAGGATGTCGCCGAGAACCGCGAGGTCGGGGACGCCACGACCCTCGCCGATTCCTCGGTGATGAAGCTCATCGAGGAATCGGTGGCGAAGTCCTGATCCGACGGTGGGATCGGCGCGGGCCGAATTCAGTCCGCAACGTCTTTGGCGAGCACGAACGTTGAGACTACTCTTAAGGAAGATTGTCACACCGTTCTGTCGATAGGAGCACTCATGGCCGAGAGGTCGATCAGCGAACTGATCAAGGACATCGGCGACGATTCCAAGGCGATCGCCGAGGAGGAGCTCGCCCTGGCGAAGGCCGAGGCCACCGCCGGTGCGAAGAATCTGGGCATCGGTTCGGCACTCGCGCTCGTCGCCCTGTTCTTCCTGTTCCTGTCATCGTTCATGGTGATCTTCGCCGGCGCCTCGGCGTTCCGTGAGGGACTCGGATGGCCGTGGTGGGGAAGCTTCCTCATGATCTTCGGCATCCTCGCGGTGCTCGCAATCATCCTTGTGCTCATCGCGGTGCCGATCCTCAAGAAGGGCAACCCGGTGCCCGGCGGGGCGATCGCCTCGGCGCAGGCACTCGTCGCCGCCGTCAAGCGGGCCCTGAAGAACCCCTCCGGCCCCCGCTACTGAGCCGGTGCCCCGCGACCGGGGCACCGACAGCAAGCAGGCGAATGGCGCCGAGACTCCCCCGGGAGCTCGGCGCCATTCGCGTCCCACCCGGGTTCGCCTCGCGTCGCGTCCGGCAGGCACTGCCTGCGCGACTCGCCGGCAGCGCCGAGATCGTGTCGGCCAGAAGTACTCGCGCGGTCGACAAGTTGTGGGGCATTTCGACTTTTCGCCATCATTCACTGTCAGCGCGAAACCTCTGACCGGCAGAACGACGTTTCGCCAGCAGAACGACATTTGCCCACCCACGTCCCCGCGGGGACGTTTCGGTGGAGCCCACCCACCGAGGCGGCTCCGGGCCTGCGAAGCCCTCCCCCGAGACCGCGTCCTCAGAAGTCAATGTCGATGTGGGCGTCGCGGTCCCAGTCGACGGCCCAGCCGAGCTCGTCGAGGGCGAAGTCGAGGATGCCGGCGGTGAAGCCCCACACCTTGAAGACGCCGACGTCGAAGGCGGGGGTCGTCAGCGCGAGGTCGGGACGGGAGAAGCTGCCGCGGTTGGCCGGGGCGACGAGGTCTGCGATGGCGACGCGGTAGACGGAATAGGACTCGGCCTCGTCCATGACGGCGACGACGCCGGGCACCGCCCAGTAGCCGATGACGGGGGTGACCTGGAACTTGCTCACCGGGATGTAGAGCGGCTCGAGCTGGCCGAGGACGTCGACGCTGGCGGGGACGATGCCCGCCTCCTCTTCGGCTTCGCGCAGGGCTGCGGCGATGAGCGAGTCGTCCTCGGGATCGCGTCCGCCCCCGGGGAAGGCGACCTGACCGGGGTGGTGTCGCAGCGTGCTCGCGCGCTGGAGGAGCACGAGGTCGACGTCGGCGACGCCTTTGTCCTCCAGAGCCGGCAGCACGTCGCGTCCGGCGGCGGTGCGAGGCTTCCCGCCGCGACCGAAGAGCATGAGGACGGCGGCGTCGCGGACGACGGCATCGCCGCGGGCCTTCGCCCGGCGCAGCCACAGCGGCGATCCCTTAGAGGCGGCGAGGCGGGTGAGCTGGTCGCGCAGCTCGGCGTCGGCAGGGCTGTCACTGCCTGCCGCCTCGGCGCCGGTCGACCCCGATCCCGTACGGTCGGCATCGTGGAGCCCGTGGAGGAAATCGCTCATGCCAAGGGCGCCATCTCGTACCGGAACATCTCACGGGCCTTCTCGGGGTCGAGTTCGCCGATGCCGAACGACGGGCACAGGGTCATGAGCGGGCACGCTCCGCACGCGGGCCTGCGGGAGTGGCAGATGCGACGGCCGTGGAAGATCACCCGGTGCGAGAGCAGGGTGAGGTCCTTGGTCTCGAAGAGTCCGGCGATGTCCTCTTCGGCTTTGACCGGGTCCGTCTCCGTCGTCCACCCGAACCGGCGGGCGAGGCGGCCCATATGGGTGTCGACGGTGATGCCCGGGGTGTCGAAGGCGTTGCCGAGGACGACGTTCGCCGTCTTCCGTCCGACGCCGGCGAGCTCGACGAGCTCCTCCATCGTCCGCGGCACCTCACCGTCGTACTTCTCGACGAGATCGCCGGCGAGCTTGACGATGTTGCGGGCCTTCGCCCGGTAGAACCCGGTCGAATGGATGAGCTCCTCGACCTCGCCGAGGTTGGCCACCGCGAGCGCGTGCGCGTCGGGGAAGGCGGCGAAGAGCCCGGGGGTGACCGAATTGACGCGGATGTCCGTCGTCTGCGCGGAGAGCACGGTGGCGATGAGGAGCTGGAACGGGGTCGCGAAGTCGAGTTCGACCTGGGCGTTGGGGTACACCTCGGCGAGGATCCGGTTCATCTTCCGGGCACGTCGCTTCTTCCCCAGCGGGGTCTCCTTCGCGAACTTCCGCGCGCTCTTCTCTGCCACCGTCAACACGACTCACCATCCTAATCCGCGGGAATCGAAACCGCAGTTGTCCCGCTCACACATGAAGGGGACCCAAGCGAGGCAGTCTCCAGGAAACGACAACACACCCTCATATTCCTCATTCATCCGCCCACACGCGCGCATTTGGTGGTATAGGTACCCTTGACCAGGTAGATTTATGTGTGGAGACCATCACAAGGAGGACATTGTGGATACAGAAGTTGTGCGGGGCGCAACACTATTTGCCGGACTCGATGACGAATCGACGAGCGCGCTGATGAAGTTCATGAACCCGCGGAGCCTCCGCCGGGGCACCGTGCTCTTCCACGAAGGCGATGCCGGAGACGAGCTCTACATCGTGTCCACCGGAAAGCTCAAGATCGGCCGCGAGTCCTCCGACGGCCGCGAGAACCTGCTCTCCGTCGTCGGACCGGGTGAGATCATCGGCGAGCTCAGCCTCTTCGATCCGGGTCCGCGCTCCTCCACCGTCACCGCGGTCTCCCAGTCCGAGCTGCTCAGCCTCAAGCACGAGGACCTCACGACGTGGCTCAAGGATCGCCCGCAGGCGGGACTCAACCTGCTCAAGGCGCTGGCCCAGCGCCTGCGCCGGACGAACGAGACCGTCGGCGACCTCGTGTTCTCCGATGTTCCCGGTCGTGTCGCCAAGGCGCTGCTCGACCTCGCCGCGCGCTTCTCGAAGCCGGCTCCCGACGGAGTGCTCGTCGCGCACGACCTCACCCAGGAGGAGCTCGCCCAGCTCGTCGGCGCCTCCCGCGAGACCGTGAACAAGGCTCTCGCCGACTTCGCCGCCCGTGGCTTCATCCGCCTCGAGGCGCGCTCGGTCGTCATCCTCGACATGGAGCGCATGCGCAACCGCGCCCGCTGATCACACCCCGCAGGCCTCTAACCGGCCTCCAGAGTGAGACGAACGCCCCGACAGCTGTCGGGGCGTTCGTCGTCCGTCCGATAAGTCCGGGTCCCTCCCTGAGCGTCATCGTCGCCCGCCGGTGGTCAGACACCCGAGGCGGTCGTCCGCGCAGCTGCTACGCGTCCTCGGCAGAGAGCTCACCGAGGTAGCTGAGCTGGGCGCGCACGATCTGCTCGGCGGCCCCGCGGACGCGGGGATCGACGTCGTGGTAGACGATGTCAGTGACCTCGGCCGCCGTCGTCGCACCCTGGGCGAGGGCGGCGCGGACTTGGCCGATGCGCTCCTGCCGGTGGGTGCGGTAGTGGTCGATCACCTCGGCGGGGTTGTCGATCGTCGGACCGTGCGCCGGTTCGATCCGGGTGTACGCACCGGCATCGAGAAGCGCACGGAGGCGATCGAGGCTGTCGAGATAGTCGCCGAGGGAGCCTTCCGGGTACGTGACGATCGTCGTCCCCTCCCCGAGGATCGTGTCGCCGCTGAAGAGGACGCCGTCGTGGAGAAGGCTGATGCTGTCACTCGTGTGCCCCGGGGTCGCGACGACTTCGAGGACATCGGCAGGATCGCTGCCGAACGCGATCCGCTGTCCATCGCGCACCGGCGGGGTGTGGTGGGCGAATCGGTCGAGCACCGCGAAGACGGGCGCCTCGGGCGCCCATTCGTCGACGGATCCGAGCATCTCGGAATGATCGGCGTGCTGGTGGGTGAGGACGATCGCGGTCAGTCTCCGGTCCCCCACCTCGGCGAGGATGGCCTCCCGGTGCTCCGCCAGCTCCGGTCCCGGATCGAAGACCACCGCCGAGGTATCATCGACCGAGGCGATGACGTAAGTATTCGTCCCGGTCAGGGTCATCGGTGAGGGATTGTTCGCGCGGATCCTCATGTGTCCTCGTTCTCCTCGTCGACCACGGCGTCGTCGTCTTCACCGCCCAGGCTCATGAGGCTCGGGCTCTCGTCCTTCTCGTCGTCGCCGACGGCCACCTCGTTGTCGCGCAGCGTTCCCTTGCGGTGGAAGTCGCGGCGGGGTTGGATGATCAGCCGCCATTCGCCGTCCTCGTCGATGATCTCCGGGCGCAGCGGGTGGATGTCGCGCACCTGCGCCATGGCGGCGCCGACGCTGTGGACGGGCACGAGGCTCTCGACGATGAGGCGGGTGCTCGCGCTGATTCGGTTCGGATCGTCGGCGGCATCGGCGAGGATCTCCTCGGGCCGCTGCCACCGCCCCGAGCTCTCGTTCGAGGTGAGGAAGTCGACCTCCTGGCCGAACGGCACCGCGGCGAGGAAGTACGTCGTGTCGAAGCGGTGGAGCTGCGTGGCGGTGTTGATCCACCGCATCCACGGTTTGAGCAGATCCGGGCGCAGCTTGAGATCGCGCTCCCGCAGCACCTGCGTCCAGCCGATCTCGTTCGACAGGAGCTTGTACCGGACGGACTGCCAGTCCGTCTGCGGCGAGGCGACGAGGTCATGGTCGACGTTCTCCGCGAGCATGACGCCGGTCGCCGCGAACGCGACCCGTGCGGCCGCCGAGAACTGCTGCAGAGCCCGCGACTTGTTCTCCAGCGCCAGCGTCCGCGCACAGCGCGTCGACTTCCACCCGGTCACCGGAACATTGCGCAGGTCGGTGGGTCGCAGCTCCCCCACGGGGTAGGCGAGCCGGTTGCGGTCCTCGACCCCGCGCACGTCGAGCTGGCGGGTCACGAACGTCTCGAGCCCCTCCCGGGTGTCCCGGACGAGGATGATCGCCGAGGCGGGACGGGGAGGCTCGGGAACGGGCCGCCGCCCCTCGGTGCGCCAGAGATCGAGCAGCCAGGTCAGCTCCGAGGAGACGGGCAGATTGCGTCCGCTAAGCGGCATCGTCCTCGACCTCGACGACGACCTCGACCTCGACAGGGGTGCCGAGGGGCAGGGTGTTGACGCCGACGGCGCTGCGCGCGTGCTGGCCCTTCTCGCCGAAGATCTCACCGTAGAGCTCGGAGACGCCGTTGATGACGGCCGGCTGCTGGGTGAAGTCGTCGGTCGAGTTGACGAAGCCGGTGACCTTGACGACGCGGACGATCCTGTCGAGATCCCCGATCACCGAGGCGATGGCCGCCAGGGCGTTGAGCCCGGCGATCCTGGCCAGCTGGTAGCCGGTGTCGACGTCGACCTCGGCGCCGAGGTGGCCCGTCGTCGGCAGGGAGCCGTCGACGACCGGCAGCTGACCCGAGGTGTAGACGTAGTTGCCAGTGCGCAGCGCGGGAACGTAGACGCCGGCAGGGGCGGCGACCGTGGGCAGCTCAAGGTCGAGTTCGGCGATGCGGTCGAGCACTTTCGACATGGGTGGTCTCCTTCGACGATGTGCGGTGGGTCAGGCCTTGGGGCGCTTGAGGTAGGCGACGAGTCCGTTGTTGTCCGGTCCGGGCACGACCTGCACGAGCTCGTAGCCGTCCTCACCCCACTGGTCGAGGATCTGCTTCGTCGCGTGGACGATGAGCGGAACGGTGGCGTATTCCCACTTGGTCATGGCTCTCCTTGCCTGGTTGTCGTCGCCCGGGCCGCCCGGGCGGGATCGGGCGTCGCCGGTGCCCGGAGGACCCGCGACGACGCCGCTCCCCACACTAGCGGAGATGCGCTGGGCGTGGGGCATCGCCGACACATGCGAAGCGGGGCGAGACGACATGGTCTGTCGTCTCGCCCCGCTGGGTCTGGCTCAGTTGCCGCCGAGGCCGGGAGCTTCGTCCCCGCCGCCGTCGCCTCCGCCGCCGGTGTCTCCACCGCCGCCGCCTCCGCCGCCGCCGGTGCCGCCTCCGCCACCGCCGCCGTTCTGGGAGCCGCCGCCACCGCCACCGGTGCCGCCGCCTCCGCCTCCGCCGCCGGTGCCTCCACCGCCGCCGTTCGAGCTGCCGCCGCTGCCGGATCCACCGCCGCTGCCGCCGCCCTGGAAGTACTTCGAGCTGGGCTTGGGGAACCCGGTGTTGCCCTTCGTGTACTTCACGGCCTTGCTCATGTACGACTGCCAGGTCTTACCGGAGATCGTCGCACCGTAGATCTGACCGCGGACCTTGCCCTTGCTGTTCTTGCGCCAGTCGCGGGTACCGCTGGGGTCACCGGTCCACACGGCCGTCGACAGGGTCTTCGTGAAGCCGAGCAGCCAGGTGTGGCCGACCTCGAAGTTCGTCGTACCGGTCTTCGCGCCGGCCGGAACGCCGATGCCGAGGCTGCTCGTCGTGCCGCCGTTGAACGTCTGCGACAGTGCGTACGCGACGCCGCGGGCGACGTCCTTGTCGAGCACCTGCTTGCAGCCCTCACCGGGGACGTCCATGTTCTTGCCGTTGCGGTCGGTGATCTCGAGGATCGGCTTCGGGCCGCAGAACTCTCCGTCGTTGGCGAACGTCGCGAACGCGGCCGCCATGGCGATCGGGGTCGTCTCCGTCGTTCCGAGGATCGACGAGGGCGAGAGCGCCTGGATGAAGCCGGCGTCGTCAGCCTGGTCCAGCGGTGCGCCGCTGCCGTAGCGGATGCCGAGATCCGTCGCGGTGTTCATGATCTCGCACATGTTGAGCTGGTTGCCGATCGCGGCGTAACCGGTGTTGACGGACTTCTTGGTCGCCTCGAGCACGGACATCGAGCCGTTGCCGCCGCCGTCACCGGCGTTGTTCGGATCCCAGTCGCCGCCCATCGCGGGGCAACCGCTGTACTTCCAGGAGCTCGCCGGGAAGTTGCGCTTCGTCGCATTCACCGTCGCGTTGAGGCTCTTGCCCTCCTTGAGCCATGTCGCGAGCACGAACGGCTTCCATGTCGATCCGACTTGGAACCCACCACCGCCATTGTGCTTCTTGTCGACGGTGTAGTTGATGCTCGTCTTGGTGTTCTTGTCCTCTTCGCTGACCTCCCCGACCGTGTACTCACGGTTCTCGGCCATGGCGATGACCTCGCCGGTGCCGGGTTCGACCGTCACCAGCGCGTGGCCGGCACCCGAGGGATCGCCGACGGGAACGCGCTTCTTGACCTCTTTGTCCGCGATCTTCTGGATGTCGGGGTTGAGGCTCGTCGTGATCGTCAGACCGCCGCGCTGCAGGAGCGCGAGTCGGTCTTCGACGGTCTCGCCGAAGGATTCGTCGTTCTTGATGACGTTGGTGACATAGTCACAGAAGAACTCCGCGTTGTTCTCAGCGGCGGAACAGCCGTTCGGCGTCTCCTGGAGGTTGAGGTCGAGGCCCGTCTTGACCGCCTCGTCGTACTCCGCCTGCGTGATGTGGCCGTACTTGAGCATCTGTCCGAGCACGACGTTGCGACGTTCGAGCACGGCGTCGGGGAATCGCTGCGGGTTGAACGCCGCAGGATTCTGGACGATGCCGGCGAGCATCGCCGACTGCTGGATGTTGAGGTCCTTGGCGTCGATGCCCCAGTACCGATACGCGGCGGCCTGAACGCCGTAGACGTTCGGCGAACCCGAGTAGTTGTTGATGTTGAGGTAGCGGTTGAGGATCTCCTGCTTGCTGTACTTGTTCTCGACCGCCACGGCGAGTTTGGCCTCACGGAGCTTGCGTGCGTAGCCGGCGGTGCCCTCCGACTCCTTCGCGGCGTCGATGCCTGCCTGGTTCGACTCCGCGTTGGCGTTCTCCGCCAGCACGTTCTTCACGTACTGCTGAGTCAGCGTCGATCCGCCCTGCGTCGTCGAGGAGACCATGTTGTGCACGGCCGCGCGGGCGATGCCCTCGAGGTCGATGCCGCCGTGGTCGAAGAACCGGTAGTCCTCGACGGAGATCGTCGCGTCCTGCATCGGCTGCGAGATCTCCTCGAGGGGAACCTCGACGCGGTTCTGCCAGTAGAAGTCGGCGATCTTCGAGCCGTCGGCTGCGAGCATCGTCGACTTCTCGCCGAGGTCGCGTTCCTCGAGGGTCGCGGGAAGGGCGTTGAAGATGTCGACCGCGCTGTTCGCGCTGGCGGTGGCGACACCGACTCCGGGGATGGCAAGACCGGCGGCCACGATTCCAGCCACCGCGCTCACCGCGACGAACTGGAGGAAGGCCGCCATCTTGGTCGGTTCAGCATTTGACTCAGGAGACACCATGAAACCAAGTTTAACCAACCGCAGATGAGCGCTCACTCAAAGAACGGTGAAAACCCTAGGGGCGGGGCACCAGGGTGAGCAGTGCGACTTCCGGTGGTGAGGCGAAACGCACCGGTGAGAACGGTGAGAACCCGAGGCCGGCGGAGATCTCGACGGTTGCATCACGATATGGGAACACTCCGCGCGCCCGTGTCCGATCGAGGTCGCAGTTCGTCACCGGCGCACCCCAGAACGGCACCCGGATCTGACCGCCGTGGGTGTGTCCGGCCATGATGAGGTCGGCTCCCGCCGAGGCGAACGCCTCCAGGGTTCGGGAGTAGGGGGCGTGCGTGACGCCGATCGTCAGCTCCGCCGCGGCATCGAAGCGCGGGAAGACCAGCTCGCCGGCGGCGTCGAGGCGGATCCGGTCACGATCGATGTGGGCATCGCCGAGCCCCGCGAAGCCGATGCGGGTCCCCCGGATCTCCAGCACCGCCTCGGCGTTGTCGAGGAACACCCACCCGCGGTCCTCGAACCCGCGGACCAGGGACCTGACGTCGAGATCGGGTTCGGTGCGGTGCTTGACCTCCGAGGGCGAGCGCAGGTACTTCGCGGGATTCTTCGCCTGCGGGGAGAAGAAGTCGTTGGATCCGAGGACGAAGACGCCGGGGACATCGAGCAGGCCGTCGAAGACGTCGAGGACGGTCGGCACGATGTCGGCGGAGAGGTTGTCTCCGGTGTTGACGACGAGGTCGGGCTCGAGTCTCGTCAGGCCCGCCACCCACGCGGCACGATGCCTCTGCCACGAGGTGAGGTGGAGGTCGGCGACGTGGAGGATGCGGATCGGCTCGGCACCGGCCGGCAGCAGCGGCAGGGTGTGGCGGCGGACGGTGAAGAGGTGGGGTTCGATGCCCGCTCCCCAGATGCCGGCGGCCGCGGGGACGGCGAGGGCGCCGGCGACAAGTGCGCGTTTCTTCATTCGCCCCAGTCTAGGCGGTCGCCGCAGGCTCAGCCGACGTTCGAGCCCTGCCTGCCCGCGCAACCCGCCGACGGTGCAGCGCGGTGAAGCGGCGGTGGCCGATGACCCGGCAGACGAGGTAGATGAGGAAGGAGATCGTCGTGACGAACGGGCTGATCGGGACCACGGGTGAGCCGAGGGCGATGAGGATGCCGCCCACCGAGGCGGTGACCGCGAAGATCACGCTGAGCACCGGGACCCACACCGGTGACGCCGAGACCTGGGTGGCCGCGGCGGCCGGGGTGATGAGGAGGGCGAGGACGAGGAGGACCCCGACGATCTGGACGCTCAGGGCCACGGCGAGGCCGAGGGTGAGCATGAAGACGATCGTGAGCACGGAGACGGGGACCCCCTTCGCCCGCGCGACCTCGGGGTCGAGGCTGGCGAAGAGGAGCGGGCGCCAGACGAACGCGAGGACGGCGAGGACGATGAGCGCAGAGACGACGAGCGTGGTGATCTGGCCCGGGGTGATCGCGACGATCTGACCGGTGAGCAGCCCGAACTTGCTCGCCGAGCGACCGTCGTAGAGGGCGAGGAAGAGGATCGCCAGGCCGAGCCCGAAGGGCATGAGCACGCCGATGATCGCGTTCTTCTCCGAGGCTCTGGCTCCGCCGACGCCGATGATGAGGGCCGCGAGGATCGAACCGACGATCGACCCGGTGACGACGTCGAAGCCGACGAGGAGGGCGAACGCAGCGCCGGCGAAGGAGAGCTCGGAGATCCCGTGGACGGCGAAGGGGATGTCACGGGCCATGACGAAGACGCTGATGAGGCCGCCGACGACGCCGAGGAGGCCGGCGGCGATGAGCGAGTTGGCGAGCAGGGCGACGAGTTCGCCGTAGTCCTCGAAGGAGAACAGGCTGCCGAAGATCTCGGTGACGGTCATCGGTGCGCTCCTCGGCTCGCCGCGGCACCCGGGTGTGCCGCAGCACCCGTGTCCGCGGTCTCGCCGCCGGCGTGGTGGCCGGGGTGGACGTGGTGGTCGATGCACTCGTCCTCGCCGCCGACGACGATGAGGCGCCCGCCGACGCGGACGACCTCGACGGGTGAGCCGTAGAGCCGGGTGAGCGATTCGGTGGTCATCACCTCGGCGGGGGTGCCGATGAGGAAATGCCCGCCCACGATGTAGAGGACGCGGTCAACGTAGGGCAGGATCGGGTTGATCTCATGGGTGACGAAGAGGACGGCGGCGTTGCGCGTGTCACGCTGTTCGTTGATGAGACCGGCGACGACCTGCTGATGGTGCATGTCGAGGGAGAGCAGGGGTTCGTCGCACAGGAGCACCGAAGGGTTGCTCGCCAGGGCCTGCGCGACGCGCAGCCGCTGCAGCTCTCCCCCGGACAGCGTGCCGGCCGGGGCGTCGGCGTAGGCGGTCGCGCCGACGGCGGCGAGGAGTTCGTCGACGTGCTTCCGCCGCTTCCTCGACGGCCATCCCGGCCCCCACCGGTAGCCGTCGATGCCCATCCGCACGATGTCGCGTCCGCGCATCGGGGTGTGCGGGTCGATTCCCCGCTGCTGTGGGATGTAGCCGATCGCCGGGTTGCCCGCGTGGATCGGCCGGCCGTCGATCTCCGCGCTGCCGTGGTGGAGCTGATGTTCGCCGAGGAGGACCTTGAGCAGCGTCGTCTTCCCCGTCCCGTTGGGGCCGAGGACGGCGAGGAACTCCCCCGGCGCGACCTCGAGATTGAGGTCGTGCCAGAGCACCCGGTCGCCGAAGCGCAGCTCGGCATCGTGGACTTCGATGACCGGTGCCTGTCTGACCTCCGCACCGTCCCCGCCGGAAGGCGGCGCGCCCGGTGCGGTGGCGATGCTCTGCGGCAGGGCGGCCGTGTTCGTCTCAGGGTTCATCAGTGATCGTGTCCTTCGAGTGCCTGGGAGATCGCGTCGATGCTCTCCCCGATCCAATCGGTGTACTGCGCGCCTGTGGGCATCGTCTCGGCGAGGTCGACGACGGGGACGTCCGAGGATTCGGCTGTGGCCTTGAGCTGTTCGGCCTGCGGTCCCGCTGCCTGGGTGTTGTATCCGAGGAGGACCGCCTCCCGGGAGGAGATCTGCTCCTCGGCGTCCTTGAGCACGAGCGGCGGCACATCATTGCCCTCCTCGACGGCGGCGAGGAACTCCGGACTCGTGATGTTGTCAAGCCCCATGTCGTCGAAGAGCCACAGCGGGACGGGTTCGGTCGTCGCGACCTTGTCGCCCCCGTGGTCGGTCCTGATCGCGTCGATCGTCGTCTCGAGTCCGCCGAGCTGCTCCTTGTAGGCCTCGGCGTTCGCGGCGATGTCGTCCTCGCGCTCCGGCAGGGCTTCGCCGAGGTGGACGGCGACGTCGTCGACGAGCCTGACCATCGTCGGCACCGAGTACCAGAGGTGTTCGTTGAACTCGCCGTGGTCGTGACCCTCATGGCCGGCCTCGCCGTGGTCGTGGCCCTCGTGGCTGTCGCCGTCGGCATCATGACCGTCGGCTTCGGTGTGCCCGGTGTGCTCGCCGCCCGCAGACTCATCCTCGCCGTCACCGTGGGAATGGGGCGCGCTGCTGACGTCCTCGGAGCCGGGCAGTCCGGAGATCGCGACGACGTCGATGATCTCCGGGGTCGCGTCGGAGGCCTCGAGCATCGTCGTCATGAAGCTGTCGTACCCGCCGCCGTTGATGACGACGAGGTCGGCCTTGGAGAGCTTGAGCCGGTCCCGCGTCGTCGCCTCATACGAGTGGGGATCCTGGTTGGGGTCGTCGATGATCGCGGTCACGTTCGCCGCATCGCCGGCGACCTGGGAGACGATGTCGGCGTAGACGTTCGTCGAGGTGACGATCGAGAGTTCGCTCGACCCCGTGGCCGAACCGCCTCCGCACCCGGCGAGCAGCAGGCCGCAGGAGAGCAGGATCGCCCCGCTGCGGAGGGGAAGACGGGACAAGCGCATGGCGGGCCTTTCGGTTGCAGGGGAGCGTTGCTGTCGCTCACACTACTCAGCCGAAGGGCCCGCCACTAATATAAATATTTATATATAGCAACCTGTTTATGCGTCAGCTCAGGTTGCCACCAGCGCTCATCGGGCGCTCCGCGCTCAGGCTGCCTGGGACGCGAGCTTCTCGGCGAGGAGCGCCGCGATCTGCACGGTGTTGAGCGCCGCGCCCTTGCGCAGGTTGTCGTTCGAGACGAAGAGCACGAGCCCCTTGCCCGCGGGTGCCGACTGGTCGGCGCGGATGCGCCCGACGTAGCTCGGGTCGTTCCCGGCCGCCTTGAGCGGGGTGGGCACTTCATCGAGGACGACACCGGGGGCGCTGCTGAGGATCTCCGTGGCGCGTTCGGGGGTGATGTCTCCGTCGAATTCCGCGTGGATGCTCAGGCTGTGCCCGGTGAACACGGGCACGCGCACGCACGTGCCGGCGACGAGGAGGTCGGGAAGGTCGAGGATCTTCCGGCTCTCGTTGCGCAGCTTCTTCTCCTCGTCGGTCTCGAGCTCACCGTCGTCGACGATGCTGCCCGCCAGCGGCAGGACGTTGAAGGCGATGGGCTCGACGTAGTTGTCCGGCGCAGGAAGGTCGACGGCACTGCCGTCGCGGGTGAGCTTGCGGGCATCGGCGACGCCGGCTTCGAGCTGACCGGCGAGCTCCTCGACGCCGCTGAGACCCGAGCCGGACACCGCCTGGTAGGTCGCGACGATGAGGCGCTTGAGCCCCGCCTCGGCGTCGAGGGCCTTGAGCACGGGCATCGCGGCCATCGTCGTGCAGTTGGGGTTCGCGATGATCCCCTTGGGCACGGAGTCGAGGGCGCCGGGGTTGACCTCGCTGACGACGAGTGGGACCTCGGGGTCCGAGCGCCACGCCGAGGAGTTGTCGACGACGATGACCCCGGCCGCGGCGAAGCGCTCGGCCTGCGCCCGGGAGGTCGCTCCGCCGGCGGAGAACAGGGCGATGTCGAGACCGGTCGGGTCCGCCTCGGCGGCATCCTCGACGACGATCTCACGGCCCTGGAATTCGACGACCTTGCCGGCCGAGCGCGCCGAGGCGAAGAGGCGCAGGGTGTCGATCTCGAACCCGGGATCATCGGCGAGGAGGTCGAGCATGACCCCGCCCACCTGGCCGGTTGCTCCGACCACTCCGATTGAAACGCTCATCGTCCTGTCCCTCCGTAGACCACTGCTTCGTCTTCGTCACTGTCGAGTCCGTACGCCGCGTGTGCGGCGCGGACGGCGTCGTCGAGCAGGTCGGCCCTGGTGACGACGCTGATGCGGATCTCCGAGGTGGAGATCATGTCGATGTTGACCTGAGCGTCGCTGAGCGCTTCGAAGAGCGTCGCGGTCACACCCGGGTGGGAGCGCATGCCGGCGCCGACGACGGAGAGCTTGCCGATCTGGTCGTCGTAGCGGACCTGGTCGAAGCCGATCTTCGCCTTGGCGGCGTCGAGGGCCTCGATCGCCTTCGACCCGTCCGTCTTCGGCAGGGTGAAGGAGATGTCGGTCTTGCCGGGCTCCCGGGTGGAGATGTTCTGGACGATCATGTCGATGTCGATCTCCTGGCCGGCGATCGTCTTGAAGATCTCCGCCGCCTTGCCGGGGATGTCGGGCACGCCGACGATCGTGACCTTGGCCTCCGAGCGATCGTGGGCGACACCGGAGATGATTGCCTGTTCCATGGTGGACTCCGTTTCTGATTCCGCTGCCTTCGCACTGCGTGCCGGCAGAAATGCTTCGGGGACGGGCGAGTCGGTGACCCAGGTGCCCTGTTTGCGGGAGAACGACGAGCGCACGTGGACGGGCACGTCGTAGCGGCGAGCGTATTCGACGCAGCGGAGCATGAGGACCTTGGCCCCCGAGGCGGCCATCTCCATCATCTCCTCGAACCCGATCTCGTCGATCTTGCGCGCTGTCGAGACGATGCGCGGGTCGGCGGTGAAGACGCCGTCGACGTCGGTGTAGATCTCGCAGACATCGGCGCCGAGCGCGGCCGCGAGTGCGACTGCGGTCGTGTCCGAGCCGCCACGGCCGAGCGTCGTGATGTTCTTCGCCGTCTGGCTCACTCCCTGGAAGCCCGCGACGATGGCGATGTTGCCGTCGTCGAGGGCGGAGCGGATGCGGCCGGGCGTGACGTCGATGATCCGCGCCTTGCCGAACTGCTCGTCGGTGATGACGCCGGCCTGCGAACCGGTGAAGGACTGGGCCTCGAAGCCGAGGTTGGCGATCGCCATCGCGAGCACGGCCATGGAGATCCGCTCACCGGCGGTGAGCAGCATGTCGAGTTCGCGGGCCGGCGGCAGCGGGGAGACCTGCTGGGCGAGGTCGATGAGGTCGTCCGTGCTGTCCCCCATCGCCGACACCACCACGACCACCTCGTGGCCGGCCTGCCGGTATTCGACGATGCGTTGGGCCACCCGTTTGACCGACTCGGCGTCGGCAACGGAGGACCCGCCAAACTTCTGGACGACAATGCTCACTGAAAGTCTCTTCCTGTTCGCGTGTGCGGACTGCGCCGGTCGATGCTCTCGCGGTGCCGATGCCCGCGATGATGCTCGTACGTGCAGGCGGCGTCGGCGAACCGGCGTCCCCACCATTGTAGGAGGTGGCTCCCGCCGCTCGTGGGGGTGCCCGTCATGCAGACAGTCGTCTCATCTTTCGGGGTGTCGGTGTCCGCGGCGCGAGGTGGCGTCATCCCTGGCCCGGCTCGGCCGGCGGCCGGGAGGAGGGAACGACGGTGAAGATGTCGCCCGGCTGGCAGTCGAGCGCGGCGCAGAGGGCGACGAGCGTCGAGTACCGGATCGCCTTCGCGCGGTTGTTCTTGAGCACCGACAGGTTGGCGAGCGAAACGCCGACGGCATTCGACAGTTCGGTGAGCGTCATCTCCCTCTGAACGAGCAGCGCGTCGAGATGGCAGACCACGCGCCCCTCGCCGAGGTCGGCCGGCATCAGACGAGCCCCTCGAGCTCTTCCTGTGCCTTCCGCCCGGAGACGAAGCTGCGTCGGAGGAGCTCGATGACGCCGACGATGCCGACGATGACGTACGTCTGCGCAATCGACGCACTGGAGCCCACTTCGTCCGCGATGTTGAGATCTCGGGAGGCGAGATTCGTCCCAAGAGTCGTCGAAATGAAGTACGTGATGATGCCGCCCATGAGCACCCAGTTGAGAACGCCCAGAGCCCGGAGAGCCGCAGGGGTGAATGGATTGCCCGCCGAGATCGCCCTGACCACCGGAACGAGGGCGACTGCTGCGCCGAGGAGTGTGAGGACCAGCGAGAGCTTCGCGATGATGAGGAACACCATCGTCTCCGTCGCCAGATCTCCGGTTGACAGCGTGACCTGCGTGAGGCCGCTGAGATTCGCCGAATGGCCAGCGAGATCGAGTGAGGCGACGTCCGAATTCGACAGATCGAACCGTACGGTGATCTCGGATCGCACGATCCCTGCGACGAAGAGGCCGATCAGATAGACGGCGTAGATGCCGGGAGCGAAGGCGATGAGGAACACCCCTCCAGCGGGCAGCCCTTTTCGTTCGTCCGGTTCGCGTCGTCGAGCGTTCTCTTCCATCACTGCCTCCGCTCTCGTGATCACCTGGACACGTCCGGAATCCCGCTGCCGGGCAACACGTGTCACCTTATCGATCATCGATATATCGATAATCAATATGTTGCACCGTGCGCACTCGGGAGTCAAGGGATTCTGAGGAGTCATGTGGCGTCACAGCCGCCGTTGCTGACCGATCGTGGGTGCCGTCGCGGACGCCTGCCGCGGCGGAATCTGCTCAGTCGATCTCGCGGCGGCCGGAGAACGCCCGGCCGAGGGTGACCTCGTCGGCGTACTCGAGATCGCCGCCGACAGGAAGGCCGGAAGCCAGGCGGGTGACCGTGACACCGAGGGTGCCGAGCAGACGCACGAGGTAGGTCGCCGTCGCCTCGCCCTCGAGGTTCGGGTCGGTGGCGATGACGACCTCGTCGACCTCGCTGTCCTGGAGACGGGGCATGAGCTCCTTGATCCGCAGGTTGTCGGGCCCGATGCCCGCCATCGGATCGATCGCTCCGCCGAGGACGTGGTAGAGGCCCCGGTACTCGCGCGTGCGCTCGATGGCGACGACGTCCTTGGGCTCTTCGACGACGCAGATCATCGTGCGATCGCGACGCGGATCCTGGCAGACCGTGCACTCGGCCTCCTCGGAGACGTTGCCGCAGATCTCACAGAAGCGCACGCGCTTCTTCACCGCGCTCAGCGCCTGGGCGAGCGCGTTCACATCGCCGGAGTCGGCCTGGAGGATGTGGAACGCCAGCCTCTGGGCCGACTTGGGCCCGATGCCCGGGAGCTTGCCGAATTCCTCGACCAGGTCCTGGAGGGCACCTTCATACACTGCGCTCATACGTCTCTCTCATCGATGATCTCTCCGCCGAGGACCTTGGCGATCACCGAGACCCCGACCTGCGGGGCGTCGGAGATGTCGAGGTCCGTTTCCGGATCATACTCGTCCTCCATCGACCCGGTGGACGAGGGTTCCGGGGCGGCGGCGCGCTGTGGGGCGAAGCCACCTGGCGCCTGGCTGGCAGGCGCGCCGACATCACCGCGCGGGTTCTGTGCGACCGAACCGCCGGTGTCCATGCCGTGGCGCTCGGCGATCGCGGCGAAGCGGGATTTGAAGGGCTTCACCGCACCGGCGCCTCCCGTCGGGGCCGGCGTGGGAGTCGAATTCGGCGCCGGCTGGCCCGCACTGCCCTGTCCGCTGAAGTCGACATCGGGATCTGCATACGCGCCGAGGTAGTCGAGATCGTCGTCCTCGGGAGGAGGCACGACGACAGCCCCGACGTCGACGGCACCGCTGCCGGCACTCGTCGAGTCGACGTCCGCGGCTGCTGGACCCGAACGCTGCGGCGCATCGTGCCAGACGGGTTCTTCCCACCGTGGTTGGACGTACTCCATCGGCTCATCGGCCGACTCATCGGCGGCAGACGTCGAAGCACCGGCCCCAGTCCCGGAATCAGTCCAACTCGCAGTGCTGTTCTCGTCGGCTCGCGAGTCCGTCGCAGCGTTCGTCGCGACCGCTGACGACGCTGCTTCTCCGATGGCTGAGTCTCCGCCGTCCGGGGCGCCGAGGCCGGCACCGGTCGTGGGCGGACCGAAGAAGTCCTCATCGGACAGGTCGGGAACGACGATGTCGGAGTCGACGGCAGCAACACCGTGATCGACGGGAGCAGCGCCGGTGTCCGGATCAGCCGGAGCGGAATCAGACTGAGCGGAAGCGGAATCGACGCCTCCGACCAGTCCGTCAGCGACGGGGGCCACAGCGGTCGAATCGGGATCGGCCGGGGTGGATTCCGTGTCGACTCCTGCGGCCGGATCGTCGGCTGAAGTCGACCGGTCAACGGAAGTCGGCTCGTCAGCGGAGGGTGCCGCGGGGGTCGAATCGGCGGCGTCCTCTGCCTCGGCAGAGTTCTCCGACGCACCCGATTGAGCCGGTGATTCCCCCTCCTCGTCGTCGGAGGACCAGGGACCCTGCGGCGAGTCGCCGGTCTCCCAGAACTTCTCATGGTCGACCTGGGGCTTGTCGACCTCGCGGGTCCCGACGACAGCGGCGACCTCCTGCGGGCTCGGCCGCCGGAAGTCAGCACTCGGCCCGCGGTTGCCGCCGGCCGGGTTCAGGCCATGTCCGGACTGGTCGTGTCCGCCTGAGTTCCCGCCCTGATTGCCGCCGATGCGTCCGACGTCGCCGATGTCGATGCGAGCCTCGATGCCGAGGACATCGTTGATCGCCATGGCGAGCTTCGCCGCGTGGTCGCGCTGCTGGAACCCCTGGACCGAACCGGCGTTGTTGAAGCCGAGGTAGACGACGCCGTCGGCGAAAGACTGAGGGATCGCATTCGCAGCGATGATCGCGCGGGTCAGGCGGCTGCGCTTCTCCACCGCTGCGAGGATGCTCGGCCAGGCGCGACGGATCGCTTCGATCTCTCCGCCGATGCCGCCGGCTCCGGCACCCGATGCCGCCGGTGCCGAATTCGCTGAACTCTCGTCGGCGACCGGGTCAGGGCGCTGAACATCAGGGTGCGACGGACGATCGGCAGACGGCGACGCGGGCCGAGAATCGGCCGGCTGAGTCGTGGAACGCTGCTCGCCACCGTCGCTCTGTCGAGCGGATTCCGGCGAACCAGAGCGCTGACTGTCGCCGGGACCCTGCGGTCCCGGGTGCGCGTGCATCGGCGCGTCCTGCTGTGGCCGACCTGCCGATTGTTGGGGCTGCTCGGCCGACTGCTGCGGTTGACCCTGTCGCGGGTCGGCAGATCGCGAGTCGGCAGATCGCGGGTCATTGGGAGGCGAGTCAGCGGACCGCGCGTCGGCAGACCCGCGCCCGGTTGGCCCATGCTCGGCAGGTCCGAACTCGGACGACCTGCGCTCGGACGGCGCGTTCGACCCGGGACGAGGTGATCCGTGATGATCCGCATTCGTCCTGTGGCCCGCCGGGGCACCGCTCGAGCTACGAGCCCCCTCTCCTCCGGGAGCAGGGTTCTCGGACGCGAAGCGTTCAGGAGCAGAGTTGCCAGCAGGAGATGAGTTCCCAGCAGGAGCCGACCCCGGTTCGGGAGCGGAACCCGCGTGCGGAGCGGAGTCCGCCGCCGGCACGTCATTGAGCATGGATTCGGCCGCCGCCGCGATCGCGGTGAGCTCGTCGAAATCGTCAGGGGCGGAATCCGTGAAAGGCCCAGCGCCCTGCGCCGACCCGCCACCGCCGGCACCAGCCGGCGCACCACCCTGACCACCGGCACCGCCCTGGCCGCCACTAACCGGCGCACCCGACCGACCGTCACCAACCGGCGCACCGCCTTGACCGGCAGCCCCGGCACCCGGACCGACCGCCTCGGCGGGAGTCTGCGGAACAGCCTGCACGGGAGCCTGCGGAATCGTCCCACCCGACCCGGAGGCGGACATGCCGATCCGGCGCTCCATCCGCTCGACGCGGCTGAGCACGGCATCGCGGCTGCGGGTGGTGGCGGGCAGGAGGATGCGGGCGCAGATGAGCTCGAGCTGGAGCCGCGGCGAGGTCGCCCCCGACATCTCCGTCAGGCCCTGGTTGAGGATGTCCGCGGCACGGGAGAGCTCGGCCTGGCCGAACCCGCGCGCCTGCAGGGTGAGGCGCTCAAGACGGTCCGGCGGCACCTCGGGCAGGAACGCATGCGCGGCCTCGGGAGCGGCATGGATGACGATGAGATCGCGCATCCGCTCGAGCAGGTCCTCGACGAACCGCCGCGGATCCTGCCCCGATTCGATGACGCGCTCGATCGCCCGGTAGACGCCTGCACCGTCCCCGGCGGAGAACGCGTCGACGATGTCGCTGAGCAGAGAGTCCGGCGTGTAGCCGAGCAGCGCCACCGCCGTCGCATAGTCGACGCCGTTGGGCCCGGACCCCGCGATGAGCTGGTCGAGCACGGACAGCGTGTCTCGCACCGACCCGCCGCCGGCACGCACGACGAGCGGCAGCACGCCCTTGTCCACCTGGACGTTCTCCCGCGCGCAGAGCTCTTCGAGATAGTTCCCCAGCGCCTCGGGCGGCACGAGCCGGAACGGGTAGTGGTGGGTCCGCGACCGGATCGTCCCGATGACCTTCTCGGGTTCGGTCGTCGCGAAGATGAACTTGATGTGCGGCGGCGGCTCCTCGACGATCTTGAGCAGAGCGTTGAAGCCCTGCGAGGTCACCATGTGCGCCTCGTCGAGGATGAACACCTTGTACCGGTCGCGGGCCGGCGCATAGATCGCGCGTTCGCGCAGGTCACGGGCATCATCGACGCCGTTGTGGCTGGCCGCGTCGATCTCGACGACATCGAGCGACCCGGGTCCTCCGTTGGCGAGGTCGCGGCAGCTCGGGCACTCACCGCACGGAATCGGGGTCGGCCCCTTCTCGCAGTTGAGACAGCGCGCGAGGATTCGCGCCGAGGTGGTCTTTCCGCAGCCGCGCGGCCCCGAGAACAGGTAGGCATGATTGATGCGACCGCGTTCGATCGCGGCCTTGAGCGGCTCGGTCACATGCTCCTGACCGATGACCTCGTCGAAGGTCTCTGGGCGGTAACGTCTGTACAGTGCGGTGGACACAGGACAAGCCTAATGCCACCCCCTGACGTAGGACACGGTCATCGTCGCCAACCAGTCCGTCGACCGGTCCCTCGCCCCGGTCCCCGTTGTGAACCGGTCCCCGTTGTGACCCTGGCCCCATGTCGGGCACGATAGTGCGTATGACCGACGCCGTCTCTCCGCCCGAGGACTCCGATCCCGCCCGCACCTTCCGGATCGGGCACAAGGAGCGCGACGAGGCGATCGAGATGCTGCGCGAAGCCGCCGGGGACGGCCGGATCACCGTCGAGGAGCTCGACGAGAGGATGGAGCTCGTCCAGCGCGCGAAGTTCCCCATCGACCTCGATGAGGTCCTCTCCGATCTCACGACTCAGCTGCCCTCGGAGCGCTACCGTCCCCGCACCGAGGTGGCCCGCCGAACCCCGCCCTCCGCACCGGCCCGCCGGCTCCCGCCCCATCAGCAGACCCGCGGCTGGGATCCGTCCGATCCGCTCGTCGTCAAGGCGACGTGGGAGTCCGAGCACCGCCGAGGCCGCTGGCAGGTCCCGCCCTACATCCGGGCCGAACCGTCGATGTCGAACATCGAGCTCAACTTCCTCGAGGCCGACACGACGCTGGCGACGATCGACATCGAGGTCGTCGCCGGGATGGGCTCGCTCATCGTCGTCGTCCCCGAGGACTGGGCCGTCAACGTCGAGGATCTCTCGAAGTCGTGGGGTTCGGTCAAGACCCTCGTCGACGCGGTGCCCACCGGACGCGCCCCGACCATCGTCGTCGGCGGGTCGATCGGGATGGGCAGCTTCCGCGCCCGGTACGCGAACTTCTTCGACCGCCGGCGATTGGCCAAGTGATGCCTCCGGGACTCGGCGCCATCATCTTCCTCACGATCGCCATCGTCATCGTCTTCAGCGTGGGCTTCTTCCTCGTCCACCGGGTGATGACGAAGCCGGGCACGCACATCGGCTCCCGCCTGCCCAAGGACGGCCACGACGGCGAGCAGCGTCCCGGAAAGGGCCCCACGCACCCAGGCCCGAAGGACCGCTGACACGGCAAGGGCATTTGCCCGAACACCCCACCTGACCGGGGATAACCCTTGCAATGGCACGCGTCACATGATGCACTCATTGCATGGCTGAGCTCATCGTGACCCGCCTCGACGCCGACGACGCCGACGGTCTCAGGCAGTGGCTGACGATCATGCGCGAGGGCTACACGGACGATCGAACCGCCGTGTGGTGGCAGAGCGAGGAGTCGATGCTCGTCCAGTTCGCCCACCCCCGCCACGACAGGACCGACATCGCCCTGCTCGCCCGCCTCGGCGACGAGGCGATCGGCGGGGCGGAGATCACCCTCGTCTCCGACTCCCCCGCCCTCGTCGAACTCGCCGTCCTCCCCGCCCACCGCCGGCAGGGCCACGGCACGACGATCGCCGAGGCGGTCGATGGGATCCTCCGCGACTCCGCGGCGACGATCGTCCAGACGGAGACCTATTCGCCTGCCGGCATCGCCTTCGCCGAATCCCGCGGCATGCACGTCGGCAACGCCGAGCAGCGTCTGCTCCTCGACCTGCCCGCCTATCTCGACGCCGACGCCAACCGCTACAAGTCCCGAGCCGCTCCGGCCCCCGACGTCGGTCCCGCCGATCCCACCGAGGTCCACCCCGACCCCGACTGGTCGATCGTCTCGTGGATCGGCATGTGCCCCGAGGAGCTCGTCGAGGCGTGGGCGACCCTGCGCAAGCAGATGGACGAGGACGTCCCCCTCGGCGCTCTCACCCGCACCGACCACCACGCCGACGTCGCCGCGATCCGCAGCCATGAGGAGCGGATGGACGAACAGGGCTGGGTCCTCGTCAGCTCGATGGCGGAGATGACCGGGGACGAGCCGCTGGCCGTCGGGTACACGGAGATCATGGTCTCCCGGCACGCCCCGGAGATCGCCGTCCAGGAGGACACCCTCGTCGACCGCGCGTACCGCGGCCGCGGCATCGGGCGGGCGCTGAAGATCGCGAACCTGCGCCAGCTCCACGACCTCCCGGAGGCCGCCGCGGTCCGCTGGCTGCAGACGTACACGGCCACGGACAATGAGGCGATGCTCGCGCTCAACGCAGAGCTCGGCTTCGTCGTCGCCGACACGATGACCGCTCTCGAAAGCCCGGTTGTCGATTAGACTGACTCTGACCGCACCGGCTATCGAAGCGAAGCAGGCTACCGTGTCCTCCTCCAACGTCATCATCATGATCGTCGTCTTCATCATCGTCGTCATCGTCACGATCCTCATCGTGCGGTCGCGGGCGAAGAAGGCGCAGAGGGAGCGCGAGGCGCGGAACTCTGCCCCGAGCACCCCGCGCGACCCCTTCGCCGCCGACCAGAACACCGGCGGCGACCCCGCCCAGATCAAGGCCGGCGACCTCCTCGAGTTCGGCAATGAGAAGTACTTCGTGCGCGGCACCCTGCGGATCTCCGAGGGCGGCTACGACTGGGCTGAGCACTTCTTCCAGTCCGACGACTCCGCGACCCGCCTGTGGCTGACCGTCGAGCACGACCCCGACCTCCAGGTCTCGCGCTGGCGCGACCGACCCGACCTCGACATCGAACCGACGTCGAAGTCGATCACGATCGACGGCACCGACTACAGCCTCGTCGAACACGGCACCGCCACCTACCGCTCCGAGGGCACGACGGGGCTCAACGAGAAGGGCGGCCTCGACTACGTCGACTACGAGTCCCCCGACGGGAAGCTGCTGGCGTTCGAGCGCTTCGACCACGGCCGCTGGGAGGTCAGCACCGGCGAACCCGTCCCCGTCGGCTCCTTCACGATCTACTCGAGCAGCTGATGAGCCTGACCGCCCCTCACGTCACCGTCGACGTCCCCTTCGCCGACACGAGCGCCGACGACCTCCGGTTCTCCCTGGACCGTCCGCGGATCGCGCCGCTGGCCAGTGAGATCGTCGACCTTCAGCCGGCGGGCGTCACCGGTGCGGGGCTGCGGCTCGAGCTCCACGTCATCGGCTCCTCGCATCAGGTCATCCTCGCCACCGCGGCCCGTGACCTCCTCATCGAAACCTTCGCGTGCCCGCCGGCCGAGGTGCCGGCTCAAGCACCGACCACCGTCACGGCCCTGCCGAGCTGGGATGCCCCGGTGCGGACCCGTGGTGCGTGGGCCGGGTTGACCCGCCATGAGTTCCGGTGCACCCGCACGGCGCATCCGGCGGAGTTCCGCACGTCCGTCGCCGAGGTGCACGATCGTGTCCGCGCCCATGACCGTCACGTCATCGCCCGGTTCCCCGGTGACCGCGATGCGCTCACCGCACTCGCGCTCACGACCGCCGGCCAGGGCCACCTCGCGTGGGAGACGTGGCACGTCTACCCGCAGCACGCGGAGATCGTCCGCACGACGACCGCGCTCACGGGCGCACCGGAGCCGGCGACCGCCTCGGCGAGGGGTGGGCGGTGATGTCGAACAATCCGAACATCTCCACCGGCGGCGGCTCCTTCGACTTCGACGCCGAGCACAACCGCGGCAACCGGTTCGGAGGCGGGCCCTTCGACAACGGCCCCGGCGGACGGGGCGGCGGACCAGGTGGCAACGGCCCCGTCGGCAACGGTCCCTTCGGCAATGGCCCCGGTGGACGGGGCGGCGGAAGCTCGGGTGGGGGCTCGGGGAGGAAGCCGCGCCGCTTCGGCTGCGGCGCCGTCATCGGACTCGTCGTCGTCCTCCTCCTCGTCGCGATGATGTTCCAGAGCTGCGGGAGCAGTTCGGGCGGCGCGAACTGCGGGGACTACGACCTCGTCGACAACCAGTACGTGGAGAACCCCGGCCAGGGCGACTACGTGAAGAACGGCGACAACTACGACTACGTCGGATGCGACGCCTCCCGCTCCGGCGGCGGAGGATTCTTCTTCTTCCCGTTCTTCTTCGGCGGCGGCTCGGGCGGAACCGGGTCGAACTACGGGGACGGCTCGAACTTCCGCGGCGGCGGACCGGGGTCGGGCAAATGAGCGGCACGACCCAGAGGAGCGGCACGACCCCGAGGCGCCGCCCCGGCCGGTCGAACCACCTCGGCCAGATGACCAGACAGCGACCGAACCAGCGACGACAGCACCAGGAAAGGCAGCCATGATCCTCGACATGCTCCTCTACGAGACCGGGGTCGTCCTCGCGTATGCCGCGAGCGGAATCCTCCTCATGTTCATCGGCTACTTCGTCGTCGACCTCCTCACCCCGGGCAAGCTCCACGTCGTGCTCTGGGAGCAGAAGTCGCCGAACGCCGCCGTCCTCGTCGCCTCCGACCTCCTCGGTGTCGCGATCATCGTCATCGCCGCGATCCGCGCGAGCGCCGACGACCTCGGCGCCGGCATCGTCACGACGCTGCTCTTCGGCATCATCGGCATCATCCTCATGGCCGCGAGCTTCCTCCTCATCGACGCCCTCACCCCGGGCAAGCGCGGTGAGATCGTCAACGCGACCACGCTCCACCCCGAGGTGTGGGTCAACGCCTCGGCGCACATCGGCAACGCCGGCATCATGGCCGCCGCACTCCTGTGACCCCTGCCCCACCGTCTGCCCGGCCCGGCACGGGCGCTGCCCGCAGGATGCGACCGCATTGAGCACGACCGCACCGGCACCGCTGACGCTCCCGCTGCAACCGGGTCCTGCCCGCTTCTTCGTCCTTCTCGCCGTCTTCATCTGCGCGAGCTGCGGGATGGTCTACGAGCTCGCGCTCGTCGCGCTCGGGTCCTACCTCCTCGGCGACACGATCGTCCAGGCCTCGATCGTGCTCGCCGTCATGGTCTTCGCGATGGGCATTGGGTCGCTCGCGACGAAGCGCCTCACCCGCTTCGCCGCCGTCGCGTTCGCCCTCATCGAAGCCGCCCTCGGCATCATCGGCGGCCTCTCCGTCATCCTCCTCTACCTCGCCTTCGCCTTCGCCGACGTCTACACGGTGGCGATGGTCGGGCTCGCGTTCCTCATCGGAGCGCTCATCGGCGCGGAGATCCCCCTGCTCATGGAGCTCGTCCAGCGCATCCGGGCGCAGCGGGCCTCGAGCGCCGTCGCCGATCTCTTCGCCGCCGACTACGTCGGGGGCCTCGTCGGCGGACTCGCCTTCCCGTTCGTCCTCCTCCCCCTCTTCGGGCTGACGAAGGGGGCGCTCGCGGTCGGCATCACCAACACCGTCGTCGGCATCCTCATCGTCCTCTGGCTCTTCCGCGCCGAGGTGGCCCGCCGCACCCGGGTCCTGCTCGCCGGCCTCCTCGTCCTCATCGTCGGCGGCCTCACCGTCGTGTGGGTCTTCACCGACGACATCGAGGTGACGACGCGGCAGCGCCTCTACCGCGACCCCATCGTCGTCTCCGAGCGCACCGACTACCAGGAGATCGTCGTCACCGAGTCCCTGCGCACCGGTGACACCCGCCTCTATCTCAACGGGGACCTGCAGTTCGCCTCGGTCGACGAGTACCGGTACCACGAGTCCCTCGTCCATCCGCTGATGAACGGGCCCCGCGGCAATGTCCTCGTCCTCGGCGGCGGCGACGGGCTCGCCGTGCGGGAGATCCTCAAGTACCCCGACGTCGAAACCGTCACCCTCGTCGACCTCGATCCCCGCGTCGTCGACCTCGCCCGCACCTCGCCCCACTTCACGGCCTCGAATGAGAACTCGCTCGACGATCCGCGGGTGACGACGGTCGCCGCCGATGCGTTCACGTGGCTGCGGGAGACCGAGCACCCGGCCTACGACGCCGTCATCGCCGATCTGCCCGACCCCGATGACGTCGCCACCTCGAAGCTCTACAGCGTCGAGTTCTACGGGCTCATCAGGCAGGTCATGGCCCCCGGGGCCCGTCTCGTCGTCCAGGCGGGCTCCCCGTACTTCGCCCCGGAGGCGTACTGGGGAATCGGGCAGGCCGTCACCGAGGCGGGACTGGCGACGACGCCGTACCACGTCGATGTCCCGAGCTTCGGCGACTGGGGCTACTTCCTCGCCGCGGCTCCCGGGGATGCCGGCAGCAGCGGCACTCCGGCGGGGACCGACGGCGGCACCGGTCCGATCGTCGCCCTGGCGCCGGATGCGCCGACGGATCTGAGGTTCGTCACCCCCGAGGTGCTCAGCGCCTCGACGACGTTCCCGCCCGACCGCGACCGTGCGTCGGTGAGGAACGTCGAAGCCTCGACCCTCCTCCACCCGAAGGTCCTCGACCAGGAGCGCGGAGCCTGGGTCGGGTACTGAGTGCAAGGTCGGGTGCTGAGC
>NZ_BAAAMB010000010.1:201575-318376 GCF_039528855.1 Brevibacterium sanguinis
CCGCGCGCGGTCGGGGTGACCGGGCGCGGGCCCTCTGCTGCGGTCGCGGCTAGGACATCATCGCGGCTACGACATCATCGCGGCGAGCACGCTGAGCGAGACGCCGAGGAAGCCGCCGACGACGGCGATGCCGATGAAGACGAGGCCGAGGATGAAGCCCCACTTGCCGAACTCGTTGTCGCCGAAGCCCGCCTCCTTCGAGGCGCGACGGGCCATGTACCCGGTGACGATGCCGATGGCCGGGCCGATGAAGTTGAAGCCGATGAACGTCGACAGGGTCGCGACGAGCGAGATGATGCCGAGCACTTTGCCCGGATCCTCTGCCGCTCGCTGGGCCGGGTAGAGCCGATCAGCGTAGGGCTCATCGGGATAGGGCTGATCGGCATGCGGCTGGGCGTAGGGCCCCTGGGCGTACGACCGGGGTGCGTCGGGCCGCTGCGGGTAGGCCGACTGCCGGTCGGGATCGGTCACGTCCGGCCGGGCTCCCAGCTGGCCTGTTCCGGTCGGGTCGAATCGATTGTCGGGTTGGGGTGCGACCGGTGTGCTCATCGCGGTGCCTCTCTCGTGTGGTCCGAACTCCAGGCTGATGGCTTCAGCCTAGGAACCGGACCGGTGAGGGGAAAGGGACCTATCCGTCGACCTCGGCGGGGGTTTTCCCCCGGTCGCATCCGACAGGCTCATCGGGCGGGCGCCCGGCCTCTCCTCTGCGCGCGCCCGACACCTCCTCGGCGGGCGCCCGGCACCACCTCGGCGGGCGGTCAACACCGGCATTTCGCCCCGCCTCGGCGGGTCTCAGCGCACGTCGACGAGGGCGTGGTCGGTGCGGCCGAGGAGCCAGAGGAGGACCTCGACGGGTTCGCCGGTCACGGTCGTCGTCTCTCCGCGGCCGGCGGCGTGGGTGCCGAAGCCGGGACTGACGATGACGGTGCGGCCCTTCGCCTTCGCCGCGTAGGGCAGGAGCGCGAACCGGGCTTGGGCCCACACGGTCGCGTTGTCCTTCCGGGAGAGGCGGCGGGGGAACCATTCGAGTTCGGCACGGCGGATGTCCTCATGGTGGACGAGGTATTCGGTCGTGTTCATCACCGAGCCGACGCCGGGCCACGCTCCCGGGGTCCACTTCGGTGGGGCGGCGACGAGGCCGAGCAGCTCGGAGTACGGCATCGACGCGTAGTCGCGCTCCTTGTCCTCGAGCCTGCCCTCGAACGCGGGGACCATGATCCCCATGGCCGCGACGGGTTCGCGTTCGCGGATGACGAGGTGGGTGGCGAGGTCCCTGGTCGTCCACCCCTCACAGAGGGTGGGCGCGTCCTCACCGGCGGCGCGGGCAGCGGCAACGAGGCGCAGTCGTTCTGCGCGAGCAAGACTGGTCATGGTGGCAGTCTGTCATTGCCTCATTGGATTTCTCTGGACGCCCACTCTCTGACGAAGTCGGTGACCCGGGAGATCGACCGGTAATCGGCAAGGTCATCTCCCCTGGTGGGGCCGTCGGTGACGATGACGACCGGCTTGCCCTCCTTCGCCGCCGACCGCACGAAGCGCAGCCCCGAGAGCACCGCGAGCGACGATCCGAGAACAAGGAGACCCGCCGCCGAATCAGAGATCCGATTCGCCTCGGCAACGCGATCGGGCGGGACGGCGTCGCCGAAGTAGACGACATCGGGCTTGAGGAGTCCGCCGCAGATCGGACAGTCGAGGACCCGGAAGTGCGCGGTCTCCTCGAGGTCGACGTCGCCGTCGGGTGCGGTCTCGACGTCGATCGGATCGATGCCGGTGAGCGCGATGAAATCGCGGTTGAGGGCGGTGAGCTCGTCCTGCACCCAGTCGCGGTCGAAGGTGTGGCCGGTCTTCAGACACACGACTCGGTCGAGGCTGCCGTGGAGGTCGATGACGGGACTCCGGCTGCCGACCTCCCGCGCCGCGGTCTGGTGGAGCCCGTCGACGTTCTGAGTGATGATGCCGGCGACCGGCAGACGGGCGAGCGCGAGGTGACCGGGGTTGGGATCCGCCCACTCCATCCGCGGCCAGCCCACCCAGGACCGCGCCCAGTACCGAGCACGCTGCTCGGGCGAGGAGAGGAAGTTCTGGATCGTCATCGGCCGGCGGGGCGCGGCATCGGGGCCGCGGTAATCCGGGATTCCCGAATCCGTGCTCATCCCCGCCCCGGTGAGCACCGCCCAGTCGCTCGGGTCGTACCCCGTGGTGAGGACGTCGATGATCTCGGAGTCGGTATGGCTGGCCACCGGACGGGTGCGCCCGCGCAGCGGATCGACGATGACTGCCATGGTCTCCTCGGTCTCCTTGCTCATTCTCTCTCCCCAGTCCCCATCGACTGCGTCTATCGTGGCCGTATGGTCAGCGTACTGCTCGTTCATCACTCACCGTCACCATCGACGCAGAGAATCGCCGAGGCGGCCGAGGCCGGACTGCGCCTGCCCGAGCTCGGCGACATCGACGTCACCGTCAGACCCGCCCTCGAGGCCACCGTCGACGACGTGCTCGCCGCCGACGCCTACGTGCTCGGGACGACAGCGAACTTCGGCTACATCTCCGGGGCGCTCAAGCACTTCTTCGACACCACGTACGACGCGGTGCGCGAGCCCACGGCTGGTCGGCCGTTCTCCTACTGGATACACGGCGGCTATGACACGACCGGCGCGGAGACCGCGATGACGCAGATCACGACCGGGCTGGGATGGTCGCTCGTCTTCGATCCGCTCGTCCTCACCGGCGCGGTCGACGAGGAGCATCTCGAGACCGCGACGGAGCTCGCCGCGACGGTGGCCGCCTCGACGCTCTGAGATTGCTCCGAGAAACTACTTTCCAATATAGAAAGTAGTTGGTAGGGTGAAATCACTTCCACCGGAAGTCAACGGTCATCTCGTTGGATCGGCCGCCTCGGCGGATCCGCAATCGCATCGAAGGAGCAGCCATGACCACGCCCACCCCGCAGCAAGCCACCGACCTCCTCGCCCAGATCGATTCGACGCAGAAGCAGGCCCGCAGCACCGATGCGTGGCCGCTCGTCCTCTTCCTCCTCGTCATCAGCGCCGCGGCCTCGATCGGGCTCGTCGGAATGGCGCTCATCGACGATTCGACGACCCAGCTCACCCTCCTCGGGGCGAGCGCCGCGTGGCTCGCCGCCGCGCTCGTCGTCTACCTCGTCTCCGCCCTGAGCTGGAGCCGCCGGTCGACGCTCCTGCTGCTGACCTGGCTGCCGGTCATCGTCCTCGCCTTCATCGCCGGGGTGATCGCCGACAGCCTCACCGCGGGATCGTGGGTGACGGTCGCCGCCGCCGGAGTCGTCTGGGTCGCAGGCATCCTCGGTGCTCTCATCGGACTGCGCCGGTGAGGCGCGCAGAGACGAATGAGGAGACCACGATGACCCCCTCCACCGCCCCCACCGACGGCACGGGAGCCGATTCGGAGTCCGCGCCCGAGGAGACGATCCCCCACCTCGGCGAGACCCTCTCCCGGATCGATCCGGACCTCGGGAACCCGACCCGGCTCGGACTCGTCGCCAGCCTGAAGAACCGCGATCGCGCGGAGTTCAAGCTGCTGCGCGATTCGCTCGGAGTCTCGGATTCCGTGCTCTCCCGACACATCACGGCACTGGAGAAGGCCGGTCTCGTCGAGGTCGCGAAGGGCTACGTCGGCAAACGGCCGCGGACCTGGGTCTCGATCACGAAGGACGGCGCCGCCCGCCTCGACGGTCACGTCGAGGCGCTGCGCGAACTCGCCAGCGGACGCTGAGGCCGCGCCGGTCAGACGCTGGTCGTCCGGTCGCCGGTCCGCCCGATCGTCGCGCCGGCCGTCACTTCCCCTCGGCGCGGCGGCGGACGATCTCCGTGATCCAGATCGGGGCGAACGGCGAGGTGCAGTTCGGCGGCGTCGGATAGTCCTTGAGCACCTCGAGGCGCTCGCCGATCTCGAGCGCACGGTCCCTGAGCTCGGGGTTCTCGATGCCGATCGACGCCAGCGTCTCGTTCATCGCCCACTGCAGGCGTTCGGGTGCCTCCTTCATCTCGGCGTCGATGACGTCGAGGAGGCCTGGCAGATCGAGGCCCTCGGGATCCTTCGCCACCCTCTCCGAGGTCAGAGCCCATCCGGCCGAGGCGACAACCGGATCGGGGTCGGCCATCCACGTCGTCCGCAGCGCCTCGGCGTGCTTCGACTTCTTGACGATGTAGTTGACGAGCCACCCGTGGACCTTCGGCACCCGCGACTCCCGGAGCATCGCGTCGAGCTCGGCCGCGTCCCAGCTGCGCGGACGCATGATGAGGATCGCGACGAGGCGGGCGGCGGTGTCCCCGGTCGCCCACAGCTGCCGGGCGAGGTCGTCGTTCTTCTTCAGCTCCTTCGCGATGCCGCGCAGCTTCGTGAGGTTGACCCCGTGGTCGTCGCCGTGCCGTTCATTGACCGCACGAGCCTTGGGGTCCTCGAGCTCGGCGAGCTCCGCCCTGACACCAGCCACCGTCGCCTCGACCATGCTCGTCCCCTCGCTGTCGTTCCCATTGCCGCGCACCCTCATTCTGCCCCACATCGCGTGTTCGCCGCGCGTCGTCGCACCGTCACTCCGCGTCGTCGCACCGGCGTCGCACCGTCAGCGCGCGTCGTCAAACCGTCAGTGCGCGTCGTCGCCGAGGTAGGGCCGGACCTCGAGCCATTCGTTGATCGGGGCACCCTGGAAGCCGGGGGCCGCGGAGAGTTCGGCGGCGAGCGCGAGCGCGCGATCCCAGTCGGCGACGTCGATGATCATCCACCCGGCGACGAGGTCCTTCGAATCGGGGAACGGCGACCTGACCTCCGGGGAGAGGTCCGGCCCCGACGCCCGGACGAAGGCGCCGTCCGGCGACAGCGCCGCCGAGTCGACGAATTCGCCGGACTCGCGCAGCCGATCGGCGAAATCGTTCATGTACTGGACGTGCGCGTCGACCTCAGCGGGCGTCCACTGGTCCATGGGCACGAAGTCGATGTACTCCGGCGTCCCCCGGTAGTGCTTGAAGATCTGGTACTTGGCCATCGCTGGCTCCTCCTCCGATCACGGGAGCGCCGGACCACCTCGGCGAGCCCGATCTGCCCCTTCCCACCTCCCAGGGTAGGCCCGCGTCCCGGGAATGCGACCCGCGTGTGCGTCGTTGATGACAGTGCAGGGCTCAGCCTGCGCCACGGTCCCGACCGCGAGCGATTCCCACCATTTGAGGAGTGCAGCATGACCAAGCGCGTCCAGTACGACAATCACGGCACGACCGACGAACTCGAGGTCGTCGACGTCGAGTCCCCCACGGTCGGCCCGGGACAGGTGAGCGTCCAGGTCCGCTTCGCCGGCCTCAACCCGGTCGACCTCGCGATCCTCTCGGGAAGCTTCGGGTCCGGCAGCGGCACTCGCGGCCTCGGCATGGACTTCTCCGGTGTCGTCGCCGAGGTGGGCGACGGCGTCGAGGACTTCTCCCCCGGCGACCTCGTCTTCGGCGGCGTCCCCAACCAGTCGGAGGCCGACTACGTCCTCGTCAAGGATCCCGCCAAGCATCTCAACAAGATCCCCAAGGGACTGGGCACCGATGTCGCCGGCGGCCTCAACGTCGCCGGGAGCACCGCGGTCGCCGGCATCCGCGCGATCGCCCCGCAGGCCGGCGAGACGATCTTCGTCTCCGGCGCCTCGGGCGGGGTCGGCATCATCGCCGCCCAGCTCGCCCTCGGCCTCGGCGCCCGTGTCATCGGCACGACGAGCCCCGGCAACGTCCAGCTGCTCGACGGACTCGGCATCGACGCCGTCGAATACGGTCCCGAGCTCGAGGAGCGTCTGCGCGAAGCCGCCCCGGACGGCATCCAGGCCGCGTATTCGACGCGCGGCGAGGATGAGATCGAGATGCTCCTCGGCCTCGGCGTTCCCGCCGCGCGGATCAACTCGATCGCCGCCGGCCCGCAGGTCGCCGATAAGTACGGCGTCCACACCGACGGCCAGGCGAAGGCCCGCCGCGACGACCTCCCCTGGCTGGCGATGGCGATCGCCTACGGCCACGTCGTCGTGCCCATCGGCGGGGTGTTCGACCTCGACGACGTCCGCGCCGCCTACGGGTTCCTCACCGGCGGCCACCCCGTCGGGAAGGTGCTGCTGCGGATGGAGCCGAAGCCCTTCACCGCAGAGCAGACGGACTACCTCACACAGTGACGGCCGACCCCGGGGTCCGGTCCGCAGACACGCGCGCGGACCGGGCCCCGAGGCGTCTGCGCCCGTAGCCGATAAGCGCGACAGCGATCGCGACGGGCCAGACGAAGAACGGGATGTAGCAGGCCAGCAGGACGGCCCGCTCCCCCGCACTCATCCCCACATCGGGCGTCCAGCCGGGGACGACCCCGGTCCAGGCGAGGACGAACTTCACGAGCACGGACCCGATAAGCCCGAGCAGGACCACGGTGCCGATGCCGCCGACGATGAGCGGCACCAGGGGTGGGATCGTCCTCCCGCCGAGGCGGGGCACCCACCGCGGAACGACCTCGCCCCACGGCCGGATGAGTCCGAAGCCCGCCACGGCGACGAGCAGCGTGAGCACCTCGAGGCCGAGGACGTAGACGACGCCGCCAGCGGAGAACCGCACCTCGTCCGCGAGGCCGAATCCCACATCGAGACCGGCGAGCAGCGCGATCCGCCAAGCCACGCTCGGCAGCGGGAGCACGAGCGCGCCCCAGCCGGCGATGAGCGCCCAGCGGGGGATCTCTCGGTTCTGCGGCTCTCGGTTCCGTGGCTCTCGGCTCTGCGGCTCCCGGTTGCCTGACCGCCTGCCTTCTGGCTCCCCGTCCTCCGCCTCCCGCCTCGCCGGTTTTAAATCCTTCGTTCTAAAACTCATGCTCTAAAACTAGCTATGATCGGGTGCCATGGCAAGACCTGCGCGCTTCTCCGATGACGACATCCTCGACGGAGCCGCTCATGCGCTCTCCGTCAGCGGCCCCCGGGCGACGATCGCCGACGTCGCCCGGAGCATCGGCGGCCCGACGGGATCGATCTATCACCGCTTCCCCTCCCGTGACGATGTCTTCGCCCGCCTCTGGCTGCGTTCGATCGGCCGCTTCCACGTCGGCCTCCTCGCCGCGTACGACCTCGACGATCCGCACGAGGCCGTACGGGCCGCGGCGCGCCACATCCCGGCGTTCTGCCGCGCTCACCCCGAGGAGGCGCGTTCGATGCTCCTCTTCCGTCAGTCGGCACTCGCCGCCGAGGGCCCGCTCGGCGTCCGCGACGACGCCGCGCACATCAACGACGACATCGACGCGGCGATGGACGGCCTCCTCGCCCGGCGCTTCGGCGACCCGACGCCCCACCGGCGCGAACTCCTCTCGATGGGAACGCGCCTGGCCCCCTACGGCATCGTCCGCCCCTTCATCGGCACGGCGATCCCCGACTGGGTCGACGACGCTGTCGCCGCCTCCGCTGAGGCGATCGTCCGCCTCGGCGATCCCCCGCCCTGACCGGGACCCCGCGGATCTCGCGCCCCCGCCCCGACCGGCGCGGTCCCCACGCTCTGACCAGGACGCCGCGGATCATCTGCCCTGACCCGCCGGCCGATGTTCGGAATGTTCTCCCAGGGTCAGGCTGTTGAATGGAGACAACCCGAGTTGCGTCAAAGCGCAGCCTTCGGGTCGACCGGCATCGCGCCGGCCCGTGTCCGACAGCAGTGCACCAGAGAAGGAGAGCCACCATGGCCGTATCCGACAAGAAGATCGCATTCCTGCTCACCAACGGCGTCGAACAAGTCGAGCTGACGAGTCCGCGGACGGCACTCGATGAGGCGGGCGCGACGACCGTGATCATCTCGCCCTCGGAGAACACCCTGCAGGCGATGGAGAACGATTGGGACCACGGCGACACGTTCACCGTCGACGTGCCCGTCGCCGAGGCGAACGCCGACGACTACGACGCGCTCGTCCTGCCCGGCGGCACGATCAACGCCGACACCCTGCGCACCGATGAGGACGCCGTCGCACTCGTCAAGGCGTTCTTCGCCGCCGACAAGCCGGTGGCCGCGATCTGCCATGCCCCGTGGATCCTCGCGCAGGCCGACCTCGCGAAGGACCGGAAGCTCACGTCGTTCGAGTCGACGAAGGTCGATCTGGAGAACGCGGGAGCCGACTGGAGCGATTCCGAGGTCGTCGTCGACGGCAACCTCATCACCTCCCGCAACCCCGGCGATCTCGACGCGTTCAACGCCGCGATCGCCGATGCCCTCAAGTGAACCGGCTGGCGGATTGAGCTGAGCCAGCCGCCTCGGCGCGCGAACTCCCCGGGACCGCGGTTCCGGGGAGTTCGTCTGCGTTTCACCTCGGTGTGTCCGTGGACGCGCCACCTGCGCATATGATCATCACATGCGTGCTTCCTCCACCGGGCGTATGCCGTCCGGCGTCCTCTCCTGTCTGCTCACCGTTCTCCTCGTCGCCGTCTCCGGCGCGCTCACCGTCACCGTGCCCGCGCCGGCCGCGGCGGCCTATCCCACCGGCGGCGGCATCGGTGCGATGCACCGCTCGCTCGGCGGGGACACCGGACGGCTGGGCCCGGCGGTCAGCCCCGAGCGGTGCACGCTCAGGGACGGCGGGTGCTACCAGACGTTCAGGGCGGGCACGATCCATTGGACGAAGGCGACCGGGGCCCACGCGACGTGGGGTGCGATCCGCACGGCGTGGCAGAAGTCGGGCTGGGAGAACGGGCCGCTCGGGTACCCGACGAGCAACGAGTACAGGGCGGGTTCGGTGACCCGGCAGGACTTCGAGAACGGGCGCATCACGTGGACGAGCGCCGCCGGGGCGAAGATCGAGCTGACCACGGCGCCGTCGTCGTTCACCCTCAAGGGCTCCGGGTTCGGCCACGGGGTCGGGATGAGCCAGTACGGGGCCCGCGGGATGGCCGCCGCCGGCAAGAGCGCGACGCAGATCCTCGAGCACTACTACAACCCGGCGACGGTCACGCAGACCTCGGCGAACGCGAACTCCGACATCACCGTCCAGCTGCTCGCCGGGGAGAAGTCGGTGACGCTCACCCCGTCCGCGGGCCGCCTGCGGGTCAAGGTCGGGCGCACGACGGTCGAGTCGGGCTCGGCGATCACCGTCGAGCGGACGTCGTCGGGCAGAGTCAGGGCGAAGGTCGGGGGTCAGTCCTACGAGGGTTCGTGGATGACCGTCGAGTGGCAGAACACGCGCTACTGGTCGGGGTCGCAGGCGACGACGGTCGCGGTCAGCCGCGCCCAGTCGGGGTCGACGGGGACCTATCGGCACGGGAAGATCGAGATCCGGCAGCTGAAGAACGCGCTCAACGTCCTCGGCGTCATGCGGACGAACTCCGAGTACCTGCCGGGCATCGCCGAGGTCCCCGCGTCCTGGCAGTCGCCTGCGCTCGAGGCGCAGGCGATCGCCGCGCGGACGTATGCCTACCGCAATCTGGGGCCGCTCAAGGCCGACTGCGCGTGCAACGTCTACGACGAGGTCACCTCGCAGCACTTCAAGGGCTGGGCGCACGAGAACGCTCGCGAAAGCGGTCCTTGGCGCAGGGCCGTCCAGGCCACGCAGTCGGGATCGGGGGCGAACGTGAGGAACGCGAAGGTCGTCATGTACAAGGGTGCACTCATCGACGCCGTGTACTCCTCGTCCTCGGCGGGGGTGACGAACTCCGCCGCCGAGGTGTGGGGCAGCGATGTCCCCTACCTGCAGTCCCGTGACGATGCGGCGTCGAAGTCGAAAGCCGCCGGGAACCCGAATGCCGCGTGGACGGTGACGCCCTCGCAGGCGGCGATGGCGAAGGCATTCGGCCTGCCCGACGTCGCGACGGTGACGCTGACCCGGACGAAGGCGGGGCTCGTCACCTCGGCGAAGGCGACCTCGACGAAGGGGGCGACCGCGACCCGCTCCGGCGCCGAGCTGCGCAGTGCGCTCAAGCTGAAGTCCGCATCGTTCACCATGGGGTGAGCGGCGGGGTTCAGCACTGCCGGCGCTTGGCGTCCGGCGGAGACCGCTCCGGAGCGCCCACGCTCCCGAGCGGCTGAGCTTCGCGAGCTGCGGCGCGCGCAGGGACGGCCCGGCCGGCGGCTACCGGCTACCGGCTACCGGCTACCGGCTACCGGCTACCGGCTACCGAGCGAACGCTAGTGTGCACGCCACCCTGCGGGCCAAAAGTGAAAATGCAGGCGACTAGTCGTGGGGCAATTTTACTTTTGCCCGACATCTGCCCCGTGTCGCGCCTGCGCCGTGCCGATCGCAGCGTGTCGCCGCACCGACGCCGTGTGCCTCTGCAACGATGCCCCGTGTCGCGCGGGCACCCCGGCACGCAGAAGCCCCTCACCCGAATCTTCCCAGGTGAGGGGCTTGCGCTTGCTGGCGGAGGATAGGGGATTCGAACCCCTGAGGGCGTTAACCCAACCCGCGTTCCAGGCGAGCGCCATAGGCCACTAGGCGAATCCTCCGCGGATCAGCTTATCGGAGTCGTGACCGCAATGCGAAATCGCAGAGGCCCAGTGTGAACCATCACACGACCCGCAGGTGAACAGGCCGATCGCCCCCATCAGCCGCGGTTGCGAGCGCCCGTTCATGCTCGGCGACGACCTCGGCGCGCTTCTTCTCGATGCTGCCGTCCCTGATCCACCCGTGCAGCGTCTCCAGCCGCGCCCGGGTCACGGAGTCGACCGGCAGATACACCGACAGCGTCAGCCGCTGGTTCTCCTGCGCGATGAGCGTGGCCATCGTGAGGTTGAGGGTGCCGACGTAGGGGTTCTCGACGACCTTCGTCCGGCCCGGCGTCCGCCCGACATTGCCCGAATCCCACAGCGCTCGGAAGTCGGGGTACCGGCTCAGCCGCTCGAGCAGGGGACCCCACTCGGGGTCCTCGAGCGACTCGGCGTACGCCGCCCTCATCTTCGCGACGAGCAGCCGTTTGTGCTCGTCGATCGGCTGGAAGATCGAGGCCCACTCGGGGTTTTCGTACGCCTGGATGACGCAGTTGCGGTCGGCGGGGGCCACCTCGGCGAGATCGGTCGTGAGATACCGTTCGACCTCGTTGTACGCGCGGATCGTGTACGTCGGATCGGTGACCATCGCCGGCAGCGGCAGCACCTCGTCGAGCATCATCCGCAGCTGCTCGCCGACCTCCGAATCGCCGGGATTCGTCGCCCGATCCGGGTATCCGCCGAGGAGGAAGAGATGCGCGCGCTCCTCACGGTCGAGCAGCAGCGCCTCGGCGATCGCCTCGAGCACCGACTCGGAGGGGTGGACCTCCCTCCCCTGCTCGAGCCACGTGTACCAACTCGTGCCGATGTTCGCGAGCACCGCGACCTCTTCGCGCCGCAGACCCGGCACCCGCCGCCTCGTCCCCTTCGCCAGCCCGACATCGCAGGGCCGCACCCGATCGCGCCGCGACCGCAGGAACCGCCCCAGCTCACTTGTCCTCTCCTGTGCCATGCCCTCATTCTCCGCCCACTCCCCCGCCCGCATCCAGGTGGCGCGACCACCACCATGACCACGCCCTCCCACCTTGGTCACCGCGACCGAACAATGGGAGCATGAGAATCTCTCCCGGTGCCGCCACGGCAGAATCGAGTGCTCCCGTCCACAACGACAACCCCGCCGAGGCGACCGCCCCGACCGCATCGTCGACGCAGCCGCCATCGCGCCCCCAACCGACCGCGACCTCGGAGTCCGAGGCGACTCTGTGGCCGCTGCACGTCGGCGCGTTCCTCGCGACCTACATGTTCTCCGTCTCGAACATCGCGATCCCCGCCGTCAAGGCCGACCTCGGCGCCGGTGACTCCGCCTCCGCCCTCGTCGTCGGCCTGTTCTCCGCATCGTTCGCCGCGGGGCTCATCCTCAGCGGCCGCATCGGCGACCGCTTCGGCCGGCGTCGCCTCTTCACGATCGGCACCGCCGCCCTCGTCATCGTCTCCCTCGCCGTGGGTCTCGCTCCGACGACCGGTGCTCTCCTCGTCGCCCGCACCGGGCAGGGTCTGGCCGCGGCCTTGATGATGCCGCAGATCCTCGCAAGCATCCAGCACGCCCTCGCAGGTGCGGCGCGGCTGCGGGCGATCAGCCTCTTCGGGGCATTCTCAGGGGTCGGCACCGTCAGCGGTCAGGTCATCGGCGGCGGCCTCATCTCCCTCTTCGGTGCGGCGTGGGGCTGGCGCGCGGCATTCCTCAGCTGCGCCGTCGTCGCCCTCGCCGCGTTCCTCGGCTCTCTGAGGCTCACCGAGTCCCGGACTCCTCATCCGGTGCCGCTCGACCTCCGCGGCGCGGGACTGCTCGGCATCGGCATGCTCTGCCTCGTCATCGGCCTCGCCCTGGGACCGGTGACCGGCTGGCTGCCGCTGCCCGTGATCCTCCTCGTCACGGCCGTCCTCGCCCTCGGCGCCTTCGTCGCCTGGCAGGCCCGCGCCGAGGCGACCGACCGCCATCCGCTCATCCCTCCGCAGGTCGTGCGCATGCCGGCGGCATGGGTCGGCATGGTCATGTCGTTCGTCTTCTTCGGCGGGTTCGGCACCTTCATGTACAACTTCGCGCAGACGAGCCAGACCGGTCACCACGACCCCGCCTACATCTCCGGGCTCACCCTGGGCCTCTTCGCCGCGGCCTTCCTCCTCACCTCGCTCGCCGTCCCCCGCGTCGTCCGGCGGCTCACCGGCCCGGGCACGATGCTGCTCGGCACGCTGCTCCAGGTCATCGGCCTGCTCGGGGTGGCCTGGGCAGCCGCGGCCGCCGGCGAGGCCTTCAATCTGTGGATCCAGCTCCCCTCGATCTTCCTCGGCGTCGGTCAGGCGCTGCAGTTCGGTCCGCTCGTCGGCACGGTCGTCAGCGCCGTGCCCGACCGGGTGGCGGGCCTGAGCGGCGGACTCATCGCGACGATGCAGCAGGCGGGCATCGCCGTGGGTGTCGCCCTCCTCGGTGCGCTCTTCCACGCGGTGGCGGCCGGCTTCGGCTTCGACACGGCTTTCGCCGTCGCGAGCCTCGCCCAGATCGGAATGAGCGTGATCTTCGGCATCGGCGCCCTCGTCCTGCTCCGTGAAGCGAGGCGGACGATCACAGCCTGAGCGCACCGGCTCGAAACCGCCGCGAGCCCGGACCGATCGTCTCGGTCCGGGCTCGCAGCAGTCACCGGGCGTATGGCTCCCGTCGCCCGGCGGTTGGCTCCCGCCGCGCGCTACGCCCTGATGGCGTCGATGATGCGCACCCGCATCGCCACGAGCGCGGGGACGAGTCCGGCGAGCGCCCCGATCCCGATCGACACGAGCATGCCGACGACGACTGCGGAGAACGGCACCTGCGGGGTGACCATGCCGTCGAAGAGCACCTGCCCGACGATCGGGGCCTTGAGCACGAGGACGGCGATGAGCACGCCGATCGCGCCGGCCACGGTCGTCGCGACGACGCTCTCCATCATCACGGAGAAGAAGATCCGCCGGCTCGTCGCGCCGAAGGAGCGGCGGATGCCGATCTCCCTGATCCGCTGCTGGATCGTCACCATCGAGATGTTGATGAGCCCGAGCATGCCCATGAAGAGGATGAGGATGCTGATGGCGAGCAGGACGTTCTGCACGGGGCCGAGCGCGCCGGCGGCATCCTCGGCGAAATCGCTGCGATAGCTGTCGATGGTGTACCCGGGGAGCTGCCGCTTGAGGTCGGAGGTGACCTGCTTGCTCAGCTGCTGCGCGACGTCCGGGGGCAGCCACATCTCGAACTCGGTGGGACGGGAGACCGTCGGTCCGAACTTCTCCGCCTGCGCGCTCAGCGCGTAGAAGGTGCCCATCTCCGCATAGCTCGGGCTGGCGACCGACCCGATGACGGTGGCCACTCCCGCCTGATGCCCGGGCAGGTCGACGGTCGCAGGAAGCGCACCGGCGTCGAGGCCGTACTGGTCGAGGAACACCTGATCGGCGACGATCGCCGGGGCCATGTTCTCGGCGTCGGCTGCGGTGAACCATCGTCCGTGCTCGACCCGCACCCTGTGCATGACCTCGTAGTCGGCATCGACGATGGTCAGCGTCGCGTCGATGCTGCCCGTCGGGCTCTGCAGCCGCAGGTCCGACTGCCCGGTCGCCGACACGTAGTCGATGTCGAACCGGCTCTGGGTCTTTTCGATCGCGTCGGAGATCTTCTCCGCGTCTGCCGAACTCGTCTCGCCGCTGGGGCTGATCACCGAGAACATGTACGTCGAATCACGACCGCCAGAGCGCTCGAAGTCGTCGACGAGTCCCTTCTGCATCATGTTGCCGAAGCCGACGACGAGGGTGAGGCCGCAGACGGCGACCCCGACGCCGATGAGCGACATGAGGACCCGGACCTTGTGGACGCGCAGCTCCTGCCAGGCCTCGACGATCGAGGCGAGGAATGCTGAGATCATCGGGCACCTCCTGCCGCCGGCGCGCCGGAGAGCGCCTGCGCCGTCGCGTCGTTGCGGATCGCCTGGAGTTCGCCCCGGTGGAGGGCGTAGCGGCGGGAGGCCATGTTCGCGATGCTGAGGTCGTGGGTGATCGTGATGAGCGCGGCACCCGACTCGCGGGTGATGCCGTCGAGGAGGCCCATGACGGTCCTGCCGGTCTCGACGTCGAGGGCGCCGGTCGGCTCATCGGCGAGGACGAGCTTGGGCCGGCGCACGAGGGCGCGGGCGATCGCAACCCGCTGCTGCTCGCCGCCGGAGAGCCGGTTCGGCTTCGCATCGATCCGGTCGCCGAGACCGAGCCGCTCGAGCATCTCGGAAGCGATCCTCCGCCGGTTCCGGAATTCGCTGCCGGTGCCGTACATGAGCGGCGCCTCGACGTTCTCGACGGCGGTGCGGCCGGGCAGAAGGTTGAACTGCTGGAAGACGAAGCCGATGTCCCGGCCTCTCATCTTCGCCGCGCGATTGCGGGGAATCGACTGCACCGGCTCCCCGTTGAAGTCCATCTCCCCTGCCGTCGGCAGGTCGAGGAGGCCGAGGATGTTGAGCAGCGTCGATTTGCCGGTGCCCGAACGCCCGACGATGCCGATGTGCTCACCCGGCCGGACGTCGAGGTTGATGTCGGAGAGGATCGTCAGCAGCGTGCCCTCACCGATGGGCACGGTGCGCGCGACGTGGCGCAGCGAGAGCAGGGGCGCCGAGGCGGCCGTGGACTCCTCTGTCATTGGTGCGGTTCCGGGCGGGGCGGGGATGTCTGGCGTCGCCCCCATCAGAAGTCGAACTCTTCGCCGCCGGACATGTCGTCCTCGTCCTCGGGTTCGGCGCCGGGAACGAACTCCTCGATCTCCTCACCCTCCTCGAGACCGGACTTGACCTCGACCATCGCGCCGTCGTTGAGACCGAGCTCGACCGGACGCTCCTCCTGGCTGCCGTCCTCGCCGACGACCCAGACCGTGCCGGAGTCGGTGACTCCGCGCACCGCGGTGACGGGGACGACGAGGACGTCGTCGGCACTGCCCGCCTCGACGGTCATCGTCAGGGCGAGTCCGTTGTAGACCGTCTGCTTGTCCGGGATGCCGCAGATGAGCTTCGGCCCGTCTCCGGAACCGGCGGCTCCTGCCCCGCCGTCCTCGGGCATGGTGCCGTCCTCGGCACCGGCGTCCTCGGGCTTCGGGGCGCTCTTGACCGAGGACCCCTGGTCGAGGCGCAGGGCCGTGCAGTCGAAGGGTTCGGGCCCGTCGGTGATGGCGATCGATGCGGTCTCCGGGAGCTTCGGCACCCGGTAGAGGTCGACGGCGGGGATGTCGGCCTGGGCGGTGAAGGAGTCCTTGAGCAGCTGCGTGACCTCGGTGTCGGCGGTCACGGTGTCGTTCTTCTCGACCGCGAAGTCGCCGACGGTGCCGTCGTCGGGAGCGACGACCGTGTGATAGCTCGGCTTGGGCGCCGGGGCCGCGGGAGCCTCCTGCCCGTCGCCTGCGCCGTCGGCAGCGTCACCGGCGGCCGCCTCGGCGGGCTGACCTTCGCTTCTCACCTGGAACAGCTGGGCGCCCTTGAGCACCTCGTCGCCGGGTTTGACGAAGAAGTGGTTGACGGTGCCCTCACGTCCGGCCTTGACCGCGGTCGGCTTGTCGACGGCGATGGAGCCCTTGAGCTCGAGGGTGTTGGCGATCGATCCGCGTTCGGCGAAGACCGAGGAGCCGACCGGCTCACCCGTCGCCGAGGCGGCGTCGAAGCCGTCCTCGGGCGCCGGTTTGAAGGCGATCCAGGCGAGGATCGCGGCGATGACGACGAGGACGAAGAGGAAGGCGCTGGGCAGGATGACGCGGCGGAAGATCTGCATGGTTCCTTAGACGGCGGGGATCGGGGACGGGGATCGACGGGAGGGACACTCCACCCTACGCAGAGGTCACACCATCTGCAGTTGCGGCGGGGTCACGAGGTGATAACACTGTGGTCTCGGCCGGTGACGTCGCCCACACGCGCAGAGGAGACACCTCGCCGGAAAAGTTTCTCGAAGTTTTCCTCGCCACCCTGTCGATCCGCTCTAGGCTTGTTCGACGTAGTGCATGAGAGGGTCTCGACCGGGACTCTCCGAGGTTCATCTGACTGCTAGGAGTCATCATGAAGTACATGCTCATCATGCGGGCCGTCGACCAGGCCGCCGTCGACGCCTTCGAACAGGCCGATTTCAACGAGGTCATCGCCGCCATGGGACGGTACAACGAATCGATGATCGAGGCCGGTGTCCTCGCCGACGGCGCCGGGCTCACCGACGCCTCGGAGGGCGCGGTCGTCGACTTCAGCGAGGACGATCCCGTCGTCACCGACGGGCCCTACGGGGAGCTGCGTGAGCTCTTCAACGGATTCTGGATGGTCGAGGTCTCCTCGCAGGAGGAGGCCGTCGAATGGGCCAAGCGCGCACCGTTGAGCGCCGGCTCCCAGATCGAGGTCCGCCGCGTCACCGGGCCCGATGACTTCCCTCAGGACAACGAATGGGTGCAGAAGGAACAGGAGTGGATCGCCGAGGGCCGGCTCGCCGGGAACTGATGTCCCCACCGGAGACCGCGGCGCCGACTGCCGGCGGTACCGACCGCGACCACCGGAGCACCGCCGAGGCGGCGGCTCGGGTGGTCGCGGCGACGTGGCGGATCGAGGCGGCGAAGATCATCGCGTCCCTGACCCGCCATGTCGGCGATTTCGGGTTCGCCGAGGATCTCGCGCAGGAGGCCGTGGCCGAGGCGCTGAGTGCGTGGCCGGAGGCGGGGATCCCCGCGAACCCCGCCGGCTGGCTGATGACCGTGGCCAAACGCCGGGCGATCGACACGTGGCGGCGGCAGGAGCGCTTCGCCGAGCGGATCGCCGCCCTCGGAGAGGATCTCGAGGACGAGCAGGAGACGACGGCGACCGCCCTGCCGTGGGATCCCGATGCCATCGACGACGACGTGCTGCGCCTCATCTTCATCTCGTGCCATCCCGTGCTCTCCCGGGAGGCGCAGCTCGCGCTCACCCTCCGGGTCGTCGGCGGGCTGACGAGCGAGGAGATCGCCCGGGCGTTCCTCCTTCCCGTTCCGACGATCCAGCAGCGCATCGTCCGCGCGAAGAAGGCGCTGGCCGCCGCCGAGGTCCCCTTCGAGCTGCCGCCGGCGAACGCCTGGCCGGGCCGGATCACCGGGGTGCTCGCCGTCCTCTATCTCATGTTCTCCGAGGGCCACGTGGCGACCTCGGGTCCGGACTGGATGAAGCCGGAGCTGTCGCTCGATGCCCTGCGACTGACCCGCATCACCGCGGGTCTCCTGCCGCGGGAGGCCGAGGTCCACGGACTCGTCGCCCTCATGGCGCTGACGGCCGCGCGCTTCCCCGCCCGGCTCGGCCCCGACCGCGAACCCGTCCTTCTGGCCGACCAGGACCGCACGCGCTGGGATCGGTCGCTCATCCGCCTCGGCGAGGCCTCGCTGACGACGGCGCTGACCCTGCGCGAGACCCGCGGAACGTACACGCTGCAGGCGGAGATCGCCGCCGTCCATGCGCGAGCGCGGACGCTCGCGGACACGGACTGGGAGCGCATCGCCGCCCTCTACGGCGACCTCGAACTGGCCGCCCCGTCGGCGATCACGACGCTCAACCGGGCGATCGCCCTCGCTGAGGCCCACGGCCCCGAGGCGGGGCTCGAGTACATCGCCGACCGGGGCGTGACCGCGGCGCTGCCGAGGTTCCATCATGTGCCGAGCGTGCGCGGTGAGCTCCTCGCCCGGGCCGGACGGAGCGCCGAGGCGGTGGCCGAGTTCGAGCGGGCGGCCGCGCTGGCGACGAACGACCGGGAGCGGGAGGTGCTGCTGGCGAAGGCGCGCCGGCTGCAGTGATCGACCTCGCACGCGCTCATTTTGTCCGCAGCCCGCGACCTCGCCTAGACTGGTCGGTGGCTCCCCGTGCGGCGTCATCTTGTGAACTCCCCCAGGGCCGGAAGGCAGCAAGGGTAAGCGAGCTCTGGCGGGTGCACGGGGAGTCCTTCGATTCCCCTCCACATCACGATTCCACAACTCCCTGACGCACCGATTCCCCAGGTGAGAGGCGTTAAGCGGAATTCCACGCGGGCTTTGTCACGCATTCTCAATACTTTCGTGATTTCGCATCAATAGCATTGATTCCGCTCCCCTTCTCTGTCTTCCGAACGAGGTTCCCTGTTTTGTCACGCACGAAGATCTCCGGGGCGATCGCCGCCGTCTCCGCTCTGGCCCTCCTCGCCGCCTGCACCCCGTCGAGCTCCGACCCCTCTGACACCCGTGAGGACTCGACGTCCGCCGAGGTCTCCCCCGCACCCGAGTTCCGCATCGGCACCGTCGCCGACAGCGCTGCCTCCGAAGCGGATGACTCCGCCGAGGCGGACGGTTCCGAGGCGAGCGCCTCCCCGACCGCGACCGGCAGTTCCGTCGGCGAGACCGTGCAGACCGGTGCCGACATCGACGTCGACTCCGGCAAGCGCCTCGTCCTCAGCGTCGACGGCGCGGTGCTCAAGGACGTCAGCCTCGTCGATCCCGACCACCCGAGGATCGCCGTCGATCCCGGCACCTTCGTCGACGCCGCCGGCACGGAACTCGAGAGCGAAGGCGACCCGACCGCCGGGGGACTCACCTCACCGGAGGACACGGACGCGCCGTCCCCGTCGGCCACCTCGGCGCCGGAGTCGTCGGAGAGCCCGTCGACCGCCTCGGCGCCGAATGACGCCGACACCGTGACGGCACCGGACAGCGCAGCGGGGTGGACCTCGGACTTCGATCTCGTCGCCGACAGCACGTACGAGGTGAGCGCGACGGCGACGACGCCCGATGGCAAGGACCACGACTTCGAGGCCACGGCCACGGTCGCTGCGGCCGACGGTGAGCCGATGACGATGCGCACCGTGCTCTCCGACGACCAGACCGTCGGGGTCGCAGCGCCCATCGTCCTCACCTTCGGGTCGACGGTCGCGAAGGAGTACCGGGACGATGTCGAGCATCGGCTCTCCGTCGACGTCACCGACGAGGACGGGAAGAAGCGCGAGGTCGAAGGGTCGTGGGCATGGCTGCCGAACGATCCGGAGTCGCGTCTCCACTTCCGCCCGAAGGAGTACTGGCCCGCGTACTCGAAGGTCTCCGTCGATGCGCCGGTGAAGAACGTGCCGATGGCCGATGGCCGCATCGGCGCCAATGATCTCACCCTGGATTTCGAGATCGGCCGTGAGCAGGTCACCGAGGCGAGCGCGAAGACCCATCGCATGACGGTCACCCGCGACGGCAAGGAGGTCATGGACTTCCCGACGTCGCTCGGCTCGGCGAAGGCGCCGTCGTACAACGGCACGCATGTCGTCATGTCGAAGCACGCGAACTACACGATGACCTCGGCGCGGTGGGGCTACACGACCCCGGTGCAGTGGGCCGTGCGGATCCACAACAACGGCGAGTTCGTCCATGCCGCCCCGTGGTCGGCCGGCGTCCAGGGGTCGCAGAACGTCTCCCACGGGTGCATCAACTTAACGACGCAGCGGGCGAAGGAGTACTACGACTCCGCGATCTACGGGGATCCGGTCATCATCAAGGACTCCTCGGTCGACCTGTCGACCGAGGACAGCGACATCTCGGACTGGGTGTACTCCTGGGACGAATGGAAGAAGCTGAGCGCGCTGAGCTGATGTCCGACGACAGTACCGCAGGCCGCGCTTTCCGGATCGAGTTCAGCACCCGTTTCGGCACGATGTGGGCGATGTCGGGGGCCTCGGTCCTCGAGGGCCGGATCGCCGGCTACCTGCTCCTCGACTCCTCCGGCGGGGTGACCGCGGCCGAGCTGACCGAGGCCCTCGGCATCAGTGCGGGCACCGTGTCGACGGCGACCCGCCGCCTCGTCGACTCCGGCTTCGTCCGCCGGGTGCGCCGTCCGGGGACCCGGGCGGACCGGTTCATCATGGACGAGGATGTGTGGGCGGGCTTCCTCGAGCGCGAGTATGCCTACCTGCGCGCCCAGCGCAGCCTTGCCGCCTCGGCGCTCGAGCGCGTCGCCCCGGGCACGGACGCCCATGCCCGGGTGACGAACATGCACGACTACATGTCGTGGCTCATCGACGACGTCGACCTCGCTGCGGCGTGGGAGACGCACAAAGCCGCGCTCACGCAAGCGCGATCCCCTCGAGCTCGACGAGCTGGCCGGGCACCGCAAGCCGACTGACCTCGAGCATCGTCGTCGTGGGGGCGACGCCTGCCGCGGCGAGGCGCCCGGCGAGCTCCCCGTAGTGCGGGAAGAGCCCGTCGATGTCGGTCGTGTGGACGTTGAGCTGCACAAGATCGCTCAACCCCATGCCCGCTGCGGCGAGGACGGCTTCGACATTGTCGAGGCTGAGGCGCAGCTGTGCGGCGATGTCGCCCTCATGCTGGGGTCGGCCCTCGGCGTCCATGGCCGTCTGACCGGAGATGAAGAGGGTGCGGGCGGGCCCGGTGACAAGCTCGCCCTGATTGAAGCCGAGCTCGGTCGACCAGGTGACGGGATTGACTGCCGTGCGGTCCATCGTTCCTCCTGAAGGTGGGTGTGAGGACGCCGTGGTCGACGCCCCGTCCCTCAAGGCTGTCCGACAATCACGACATCTCCTGTCAGGTATTCGCATAGAGTGACGACATGCGTGCGGACCGGCTCGTCTCCCTCGTCCTCCTGCTGCGGCAGCGGGGCCGACTGTCGGCGCAGACGCTCGCCCGCGAACTCGAGGTCTCGACGCGCACGGTGCTGCGCGACATCGACGCGCTCTCGGCCGCAGGCGTGCCCGTCTATGCCGAGCGGGGTCGGCACGGCGGCTTCTCCCTTCTGCCCGGCTTCCGCACCGAGCTCACCGGCCTGCGCCACGATGAGGCGCTCGCGCTGCTCACCGCCGGTCTCCCCCGCGGCGAGGAGCTGTTCGGGCTAGCTCCGGCTCTCGGCTCGGGGATGCGCAAACTCGTCGACGCGCTGCCGGAGAGTCACCGCTCCCAGGCGACGACGGTGAGCGAGCGGATCCTCATCGACCCCGACATCGACCTCCTCGCCAGGCCCCGCGCATCGGAGACGGTGCCGGCCGAGGTGCTCGAGTCCGTTCGCCTCGGTGTGCTCCGCGGCCGCAGGCTCCGGCTCCTCTATCGGTCCGCGGGAGGCTCACCCGAGCGCTCACCGAGGTGGCGCATCGTCGATCCGGTCGGACTCGTCTCCGCGCGGGGTCGGGGGTATCTCCTCGCCCTGGCCGGCGGGGAGGATCGGACGTACCGGCTGTCGCGGATCCAGGCCGCTGAACTCCTCGCCGAGGTGGCCGACCGCCCCGAGACCGTCGACCTGCCGGCGCTGTGGCGCGAGCGCAGCGAGCGCTTCCGCACGGCCGGTGACACCGTCGAGGTGACGGTGCGGACGTCAGGCGCCGGCGCCGCGGCCCTGCGCGCGACGGCGATCGACCTCGGTCGGGCGCGGCCGGTCGAGCAGCGGCCTCCCGGGCAGAGCACGGTCGCAGGCGGTGAACTCGACCTCACCGTGACCTTCCAGGATGCCGAGCACGCGATCTGGGCGCTGTGGCAGCTCGGGCCCGATGCCGAGGTCATCGCCCCGGACGACATCCGGGACCACCTCGGCGATCGGGCCCGAGCGATGGCGGCGCGCTATCTTACTTCTGCACCTTCTCAACGGCGGCGTCGATCATCGGGACGTAGCGCTCGAGCGCCCAGGGCACGGTGAGCGGGTTGATGATCGAGGACGCGGTGACGAACGACTGGTCCTCAGGGGCGACGACGGCACCGGCCTTGATCGCGGGAATGTTCGCGTACACGCTCTGCCCCTCGATCTCCTTGCGGCTCGCAGGATCCGAGTAGAACGTGAAGATGAGGTCGGAGTTGTTGAGCTTGTCGGCATTCTCCAGACCGATGAGCGCGGAATCGGTGCCCGGCGCATCGTAGTCGGCGCGCAGCTCCTCGGCGATGGGATCGGGGGTGAGACCGAGCGCCGAGACCATGGCCACGCGCTGCTCCTGCGGGTAGAAGACGCCGAGGGTGCCCGGGCCGTCGTTGTAGATGAAGGAGAAGGTGAGGTCCTTGTACTCATCGCGCTTGGCGCTGTCGAGCTGGCTCTGCACGTCCTCGACGAGCTGCTGCGACTCCTCTTCCTGCCCGAGCGCCTTGCCGATCGTCGTGATCTGGTCGTCCCATTCGATCGTCCACGGCTGCTCCGGGTAGGCGACCGTCGGGGCGATCGCGTCGAGCTGCTCGTACTGGTCGGCGGTGATGCCCGACCATGGGGCGAGGATGACGTCGGGTTCGAGCGAGGCGATCTTCTCGACGTCGAGTTCGGTCGCGCCCTGGAACTGCTCGGGCAGTTCGTCGCCGCGCTCCTGGACGGCCTCGTAGATCCACGGCATGTAGCCGGTGTCATCGCTGCCCCACGCGTACTCCTCCATGCCGACCGGCGTCTTGCCGAGGGCGATCGCGGTCTCCGTCGACCCCTGTCCGAGCGTGACGACGCGCTGCGGCTCCTCCTCGATGACGGCTTGGCCGAGTGCGTGTTCGATCGTCACCGGGGTGAAGTCCGAGGACGCGGTGGCCTCCGACGCCGAGGAGTCTGTGCTGCATGCGCTCGCGGTGAACGCGAGTGCGACGATGGTGCCCGCGGCGAGTGCCCGGCGCGCGAATGGAATCGACATCCCTGCCCTTTCGACAGTGGTGGACCGCGACGCGGTCCGTGTGCTTGACAAGGACAGCCTAACTTAAGTTTTCAAGAGAATTGAAACCCCGGCCGTCATCGACTCAGCTTTTTGCCAGCTGACACCCGGATAATCGTGCTCAGCCGTTGCCACAGTCTCTTTCGGAAGGAACATGGACGACTATCGAAGTCCCGGCTGGGACATCACTTCGCACCACACTCGACAACTTCATCCTGCAGAGGCAGGTGGCCGACGATGACCTGGCTGCTCTCTCTGCTCATCGGCCTCATCGTCGTTCTCCTCATCACGGTGGCCACCGGCTACTTCGTGGCCCAGGAGTTCGCCTACATGGCCGTCGACCGCTCCCGCCTCGCGGCCAGATCCGCTGGAGGCGATCGCGCCGCTGATCGCGCGCTGGGCATCACTCGCCGCACCTCCTTCATGCTCTCGGGCGCACAGCTCGGCATCACCGTGACGGGTCTGCTCGTCGGCTACGTCGCCGAGCCGCTCATCGGCACCGCCGTCGGCGAAGCCCTCGGCGGCACCCCGATCCCGACCGGCACCGGCGTCCTCATCGGCACCGTGCTCGCGCTCGTCGTCTCGACGATCATCCAGATGCTCTTCGGCGAGCTCTTCCCGAAGAACCTCGCGATCGCCCGCCCCGAAGCCCTGGCGCTGTGGCTGGCCCGCTCGACCTCGATCTATCTGGCGATCTTCGGGTGGCTCATCAAGATCTTCGACGCCTCCTCGAACGCCCTGCTCAAGGTGCTCGGGATCGAACCCGTCCACGACGTCGATCACGCCGTCAACCGGCGCGACCTCAAGCACATCGTCGCGGAGTCGCGGGAGAGCGGCGACCTCGTCGACGAGGACTCCCTCGTCCTCGACCGCATCCTCGACTTCCCGCAGCAGACCGTCGACCATGCGGTCGTGCCCCGCTCCCGTGTCGACGTCATCGACGAGGGCACCCCGCTGCGCGAGATCCGTGCGCTCATGCAGACCGGGCACTCCCGCTATCCGGTGCTCTCCGACGAGGACGAGGTCATCGGCACGATCGACCTCCTCGACGTCATCGCCGCCGACCCGGACGACGCGGATCTCGCGTCGCTGATGAAGGACCCCGTGTTCGTGCCCGAGTCGCTGCCGCTGCCCGACGCCGTCCGGGTGCTCACCGACAACCACGCCCAGATGGCGTGCGTCGTCGACGAGTTCGGCGGCTTCGCCGGCGTCATCACGATGGAGGACCTCGGCGAGGAGATCGTCGGCGACATCGTCGACGAGCACGACGCCGTCGTCGAGGAGATCGTCGAGATCGTGCCCGGCCGCTGGTCGGCCCCCGGCGTCATCCCGCTCGACGAGGTGGAGCGGGCCCTGCAGCGCGAGCTGCCGGAGACGAGTGCGCAGACCCTGTCCGGTCTCGTCGTCGAGCACGCCAAGGGCTTCCCGGAGGTCGGAGACCGCTTCGAGATCCCCCTGCCGATCGATCCCGGTGATCTCGCCGGTGCCGAGCCGCCCGTCGCCGAGGTGCTCGCCGCCGAAGTCGTGGAGGTCGATTCGCACGTGCCCTCCCGCCTGACCGTGACCATCGAGGAGGCCTCATGATGAGCAACCCGTGGGTCGTCGCGGCCCTGACCATCCTCATCATCGGACTCAGCGCGTTCTTCGTCGCCGTCGAGTTCGCCCTCATCGCGGCCAAGCGCCACCGGCTCGAGGACGCCGCCCCGACGAGCCGTTCGGCCCGGGCGGCCCTGCGCAGCTCGACCGAGCTCTCGGTGCTGCTCGCCGGCTCCCAGCTCGGCATCACGGCCTGCACCCTGGCCCTCGGTGCGATCACGAAGCCCGCCGTCCACTACTGGATCACCCCGATCGCCGAGGCGGCCGGCCTGCCCCTGTGGCTCGCCGACGTCATCGGGTTCGTCCTCGCGCTCGTCATCGTCACGTTCCTCCACCTCGTCGTCGGTGAGATGGCGCCGAAGTCGTGGGCCGTGGCCCACCCGGAGCGGTCGGCGATCATGCTCGCCCTGCCGATGCGGGCGTTCATGTTCGTCACCCGGCCGCTGCTCATCGCGCTCAACAACGCGGCGAACTGGTGCCTCAAGCGCGTCGGCGTCGAACCCGTCGACGAGGTCGACCAGTCGCACAACCCCGACGATCTGCGGCAGCTGCTCCAGCATTCGGCGCAGGCCGGGACGCTCGAGAAGGACGATTCGGACTCCCTGCTCAGCGCCCTGGCGCTGTCGAAGCTCACGCTCGACGACCTCGTCGCCGGGCACGGGGCGCCGACGGTCGTCGGCCCCGGAGCCACCGCCGGGGACGTGCGCAGCGCCTCACACGAGAAGCGGCACCGCCGCATCCTCGTGCGGTCGGAGGAGAACGGACCCCCGACCCACATGGTCCACGTGCGCGACGTCCTCATGCTCGACGACGCCGACCCCGTCACCGAGGCGCTGCGACCGGTCACCGTGCTGCCGGGCACGATGACCGTCATTCAGGCGTTCGCCGTGATGAAGGAGGAGGGCTCACAGCTCGCTCTCGTCGAGCGCGCCGACGGGACGCTCGGTGTCGTCACCGCCACCGACGTGCTCCGCTACCTGCTCTCCGCGGGCGCGGACTCGACCGTCGCCGACGCCCCGACGAAATGAGTCGGGACTCGGTAACGTGAGTCGGGCTCGGTGACGTGAGCTGAGAGTGCTCCCGAGGTGGATTCCGCTCGAGATCGACGCGAGAGTCGAGCGGAATCCACCTCGAGGCGCCTCCCGCGGTGCCGCGTTAGCCCCACGCGATGCCGAATCGACCTCGCGCGAGGCTGGCGCGACCTCCCGCGCTGCTGCCGCGGTCGTCTGCTCACAGCGGAAAGCCTCGCGAGCCGACGTCGGTCGGCCTAGGCTCACAGCATGGACGACCAACGCGCCCCCGTGACCCCGCCCCGGCTCTGGCGAGAGACCCTCGGCCGCGTGCTGCGGGTGCGGCGTACGGAGCTCGCGCTCACCCTCGCCGCCGTCTCGAAGCTGTCGGGGGTCTCCACGCAGTACCTCTCCGAGATCGAACGCGGCCTCAAGGATCCCTCTTCGGAGGTCATCGAGGCGATCGCCGCCGTCCTCGGCCTCTCCCTCCCTCAGGTCCTCGTGCTCGCCGCCGCCGATCTCCAGGCCGGCTCGCTCCAGCTCGCCCGCCTCGCCCAGGCTCCCGCACCCGCGCGGAGCACCGGCCAGGCTCAGCTCTCACTCGCGGCCTGAGCCCCTGCAGCACGGCGAACGCACAGCCCGGCGAACCTCCGCCATACCGAACCCACAGGACGTCAATCCCACAGCTCGGCAAGCCGCCAGCCCGGCGTCCCACCTCGCGCCCGGCACCCCAACCCACCTCCAGCGCGGCGCACCCGCCTCACACGATCTGGTCGACGATCCCGAACGCCTTCGCCGCGGTCGCGTCGAGGACGAGGTCACGGTCGAGATCGGCGTGGATCTGCTCGGGAGTCCGCCCCGTGTCGGCGGCGAGCATCGCCTCGACCTCTCGGCGCTGCCGGACGATCTCGTCGGCGGCGACGATGAGGTCCGGGATCGTCCCCCGCGCCCCGTCCGCGTGCGGCTGCCGCAGGACGACCCGGGCGTGGGCGAGCATCGACCGCTGCCCCGCCTCTCCCCCGGCGAGCAGCACCGCGGCGTCGGCGACCGCCTGTCCGACACACGTCGTCGCGACCGGCGCGGACACGTGCGACATCGCGTCATAGACCGCGGTCATCGCGGTGAGCGAACCGCCCGGTGAGTTGATGTAGAGGTGGATCGGCACCTCCTGGCTGGACGCTTCGAGGTGAAGGAGTTGAGCGATGACGGTGTTGGCGACGCCGTCGTCGATCGGCACGCCGAGGTAGATGATCCGATTGCCGAGCAGGTGCGAGTAGACGTCGACGATCTTCTCGGAGTTCCCCGACCGGTCGACGACGTGGGGGATCGTGTACTGGCTCATCACCGGGCTCCGTCCGTCGCGAGTCCGTGCGTGCGCCCCGGTCCCAGCGGCGCGAAGAGCTCGGAGGAGGCGGACACGACCCGGTCGATGAAGCCGTACTCGACGGCCGCCTCGGCGGAGAACCATTTGTCGCGCAGGGAATCGTGGAACACCTGGTCGAAGGTCTGCCCGGTCGCCTCGCTGATGCGGGTGAGGACGGAGTCGCGGACGTCGCGCAGGTCCCCGCCCTGGAGTTCGATGTCGGCGGCCGCGCCCCCGATCCCCGCCGACCCCTGGTGGAGGAGGATCTTCGCGTGCGGGAGCGCCAGGCGCTTGCCGGGCGTGCCCATCGTGAGGACGAACTGCCCCGCCGAGGCGGCCCACCCGAACGCGATCGTCACGACATCGTTCGGCAGGGCGGCGATGACATCGGCGATCGCGTGCATCATCGGCACCGACCCGCCCGGGGAGTTGATCCAGAGGAAGATGTCGGCGGCCGGGTCCTCGGCCGAGAGGAGGATGAGGCGGGAGGCGATCTCCATGCCGTTGTCGTCGCGCAGCTCGCCGTTGAAGACGACCGAGCGGTGGGCGAAGAGCATGCGCTGGGATTCGGGGACGGGGGTCACGGTGGGGACGTCGTCGTTCTCGTCCCAGACCGGTGGAGCGGTGAGTGTGAACATGTCCCCACGATGACAGCGCCGAGGCGGTCGCCGGTGCGGATTCTGCCGGGAGCGGATCGTGCCTGCCGTGGGCAGACGCGCGTGCTATCGTCGACAGCGCAGGAACTGTTGGGGGAAGGCGGGTGCGATGCTGAGTCTGTGGATGGCGATCCAGCTCATCGTCGTCGTGCTCAGCGCCGATGTCGATGCGGTGCTTCCGCAGTCGCCGGCGCATCTTCTCGTCCTCGTCCTCCTCGGTGCCGCGTTCCTCACTCCCGTCGGGGTGTGGGCGGCGAGTGCGCTCGTGCGCGTGCTCTCCCTGGCCCCGCACGGTCCGTGGATGCGCCGTGAGCCCTCGGCGGTCCGCGACTTCCGCATGCCGGCCGCACCCGGCACCCCGGGCACCGTGATGGCCAGAGCGCCGTCCTTCGTCGTCTCAGCCCACGCCTGAACGACGACTCCTCTGCGATGCTCTGACGGGACTGCCCCCTGCCTCGGCGCTGCGCTGTTGGCATGTCCCCGTTGCCCCACCTCGGCGCTGCCCCGTTGGCATGGCCCCGTTGTCCCGCCTCGGTGCTGCCCCGTTGGCACGGCCCCGTTGCCCCGCCTCGGTGCTGTCCTGTTGGCACGGCCCCGTTGCCCCGCCTCGGCGCGGGAGTCCAGCAGCTTATTCCTCGTTCAGGTGACGACCCCACCCCTGTGCCCGAGCACTGTCGCAGTGCGCGTGCACGCCGCGTGAGCCCGGTTCCGTGCTCACCCGGACGAACGAAGGACACCGTCTGTGAACATCTACGAATTCCCACCCATCAAACTCCTCGTCTCCGGCGCGTACTGGCTCGTCACCGCGCTCAGCGACCTCCTCCAACCGCTCGCCGGTGAGAGCAGTGCGGCGATCGCCGTCATCGTGCTCACCCTCGCCGTGCGCACCCTCCTCATCCCCGTCGGCCTCTCGCAGGTCAGGGCCGGCATCACACGGAAGCGCCTGGCCCCGAAGATCGCCGAGCTGCAGAAGCGGCACAAGGGGAACCAGCAGGTCATGCAGGAGAAGCTCATGGAGCTCTATCGGGAGGAGAACGCCTCCCCGTTCGCCGGCTGCCTGCCGGTGCTCCTGCAGATTCCCGTGCTCATGGCCGTCTACGGCCTCTTCGTCCAGCCGACGATCGGCGGTCAGGCCAACGAGCTGCTCGGGCACACGCTCTTCGGGATTCCGCTGAGCTCGAGCCTCGTCGGTCTCATCGGCGCAGGCGACCTCACCTGGGTCGCGGGACTGCTCTATGCCGGGCTCATCGTCGCGATCGCCGTCGTCGCCGCGCTCTCCCGCCACCTGCTCATGCCGCAGCCGACCACCTCGGCGGCCGACTCCGCGACCCAGCTGCCCGGCGGGGTCGACCTGTCGGGGATGACGCGGATGCTCAGTTTCATGCCGTTCCTCACCGCCGTCTTCGCCGCGTTCGTGCCGCTCGCCGCGACCCTCTACCTCATGACGACGACCGCGTGGACACTCGTCGAGCGGATCACGATCAACCGCGCCCTCGGCGTCGATCACACGGGCGCCCCACGGGCCTAGGCAGCGCCTTCAACGCCCTGCAGACACAACAACGCGGTGATCCGACATTTACGCCCTTTGCAAAGGGCGTAAATGTCGGATCACCGCGTCGAAGAGGGTGGCGCCTCGCGCCGGCGACCGGTCAGGCCGCCAGCGGAGCCGCCTCGGTGCGAGGAGCCACCGTGAGCTGTCCGTCGACGACGGTGACGTCGACGGTTCCGCCTTCGGCGACAGCCTCGGTGACCAGGATGTCAGCGATCCGGTCGTCGAGCTCGCGCTGGATGACCCGGCGCAGCGGACGGGCACCGAACTCGGGTTCGTAGCCCGCCTCGGCGAGCCAGTCCATGGCCTCCGCGGTGACGTCGAGGGCGATGCCCTGACGCCCCAGGCGCTCGATCGAGAGTTCGAGTTGGAGTCCGACGATCTCCCGCAGCTGGGCGCGGTCGAGGCGGGTGAACATCACGGTCTCGTCGATCCGGTTGAGGAACTCGGGACGCATGACCTCCTTGAGCCTGCCCATCACCTTCGCCCGCAGGTCATGGTCGGTGACCGTGGCATCCGCCGAGGTGAAGCCCAGCGGAGTGCTCTGGCCGATGAACTCGGACCCGAGGTTCGAGGTCATGATGATGACCGTGTTGCGGAAGTCGACCGTCCGGCCCTGACCGTCGGTGAGCCGACCGTCGTCGAGGACCTGGAGCAGCAGGTTGAACGCATCCGGGTGCGCCTTCTCGACCTCGTCGAGGAGGATGACTGAATACGGCCGCCTGCGGACCTGCTCGGTGAGCTGACCGGCCTCGTCGTAGCCGACGTACCCGGGAGGGGCGCCGACGAGACGGGACACGGTGTGCCGTTCCCCGAACTCGCTCATGTCGAACCGGATCATCGCCGACTCGTCGTCGAAGAGGGTCGCGGCGAGTGCCTTCGCCAGCTCCGTCTTGCCCACGCCCGTGGGGCCGAGGAAGAGGAAGCTGCCGATGGGCCTGGCCGGGTCGCCCATTCCGGTCTGCGACCGGCGGATGGCCTTCGACACCGCGGTCACGGCGTCGTCCTGACCGACGACGCGCCCGTGGAGCATATCCTCGAGCCCGGCGAGACGGATCTTCGTCTCCTGCGTCATGCTCGAAGCCGGGATCCCGGTGGCCCGGGAGACGACCTGAGCGATCTGCTCGGCATCGACGACGCCGTCACCGTCCTCCGCCGAGGCGGTCGCTGAGTTCAGGACCTCCTCGAGTCGGTCGGTGAGGCGCGAGATCTCGTCGCGGATCTCGCCTGCCCGTTCGAAGTTCTCCGCGGCGACCGCCGAGTTCTTCTCCGCTTCGAGCTCGCCGAGTTCGGCGCGCATCGCCGCCGTGTCGACGACCGGTCCGCGGCGCAGGGAGAGCCGGGCACCGGCCTGGTCGATGAGGTCGATCGCCTTGTCCGGCAGGAACCGGTCGGTGATGTAGCGGTGCGAGAGTTCGACGGCGGCGCGGATCGCCTCGGCGTCGTAGGTGACGCCGTGGTGTTCGGCATAGCGACCGGAGAGGCCGTCGAGGATCGTCACGGCGTCCTCGATGGTCGGTTCCCCGACCATGACCGGCTGGAAGCGCCTGGCCAGGGCCGAGTCCTTCTCGATCGTGCGGAACTCGCGCAGAGTCGTCGCGCCGAGGAGGTGGAGATCCCCGCGGGCGAGCCTCGGCTTGAGGATGTTGCCGGCATCCATCGAGTTCGATTCGCCGTTGCCGCCGGCGCCCACGAGGGTGTGGAGCTCGTCGACGAAGACGATGGTGTCCCCGTCCTCGGCGATCTCGTCGAGGGTCGACGTCAGCCTCTCCTCGAAGTCACCGCGGTAGCGGGTGCCGGCGAGCATGCCGGGCATGTCGAGGGAGACGACGCGCTTGCCGCGCAGCTGCGCGGGGATCTCGCCCGATTCGATGGCCTGGGCGAGGCCTTCGGCGATGGCGGTCTTGCCGACGCCGGCCTCACCGATGAGAACGGGGTTGTTCTTCGTGCGGCGGGCGAGGATCTCGATGGTCTCCTCGATCTCCGTGGCACGACCGATGACCGGGTCGAGCCGGCCTTCAGCGGCGAGCGCCGTGAGGTCGGTGCCGAACTTCTCGAGCATCGACTCCCCCTCACCGGACTCGGTCGTCCCGCCCTGCGTCTGCTTGGCTTCGGCCGCTTGGGCACCGGCCTGCAGGGTCGCCTGCGTGACCCCGGCCTGCGCGAGGATCCGCCCGGCGGGCATCTCCTGGTTGAGGACGAAGGCGAAGAAGAGGTGTTCGGGGTCGATGTAGGTCGAGCCGAACGCGCGGGCGACCTGGTAGGCGTCGAGCAGCGACTTCTGGGCAGCGCCGGTCAGTGTCGGCGCGCCCTCGGTCTCGCGTGCCTCGGCGGATTCGGGCAGGCGCTCGTCGATGGCCCGGGCGATCGCCTCGGGGTCCGCGCCGACCTGGCGCAGGGACGCCGAGCCGTGCTCGGAATCGACCATCACGCGCAGCAGGTGGAGGGCGTCGACCTCTTCCTGTCCGCGCCGCCGCGAGTACTCGGCAGCGCCATCGACGACTTCACGCGTGCGCTTGGACAGCAACCGGTTGATGTCGACGGAACGGCCCTGCCGTGGTGTGTTCTGACCCTGCAGATAGCGGGCGAGGAACTCGTCGAAAGAGCCTTCGCCACCACTGGAAGGTCCGAAGAAGTTAGCCAAAACGGTCTCCTTTGGAAGTTGAGCCAGGGTGACTCATATACGTCTGTTTGACTCAATCAACGAGAATCCTCCCGGTGATATTCCCCGTCCCTCCCCGGCGTGATGGAGGTCTCGCTTACCCATCGGAACCAAGGCTCTGACCAGTGATTTCACCGATCCAGACGGGCCTGGCGGTCGGCCGCGCGATGGCTGCGACCGGTGACCGGGCGGGATCCGACCACCTCGGCGAGTCCGATCGGGGGCATGCCCACGTAGATCGACTCCGCACCGGCCACCGGGTAGGTCTCATGCCACACGCCGACGGCACGCGGCGCATTCCGCGCGCGCCGATTGAAGGCCGACCATGCGGGTCGGTGGGACGCCTGCGGATCGGAGGCGTAGGCATAGAGCTTCTCGAGCGAACTCCAGTACTGCACCGTCCACGGACCGCGCGGGTCGGCGATCAGCCGGAAGCCGAGGAGTCCGGAGTCGGGGTCCTGCGAGAGCTCGCGGAGCATCGGCGGCATCGCCTGGAAGACGGGCAGCCAGAGGTCGGGGCGCCACCACTGACGGATGCGCATGCCGATGTGGAAGACGACGAGTTCGCCGTCGTAATCATGGGTGAGTCGAGTCGTCGTCATCGTGAGCTCCTGACATAATGGATACCTGCACTCTCCAATATTGGATAGTTATACTGTCCAATGTCAAGGGGACGGAGGGTGGAATCAGCCGGAAGAAGGATCAGACGCAAGAAGGAGGACTCTGTGCGGATCTCTGAGCTGTCGCGACGCAGCGACGTGCCGGTGGCGACGATCAAGTACTACCTGCGGGAGGGACTGCTGCCGGCCGGCGAGCGGACGTCGGCGACGCAGGCGGTCTACTCCGAGGCGCACGTCGACCGTCTCGAGCTCATCCGCGCCCTCCTCGGCCCGGCCCGACTGAGCATCGAGGCGGCCAAACGCGTGCTCGGCGTCATCGACGATCCGCCGGAGACGTTCTCCGAGGTGCTCGGCGCGGCACAGCACGCGACGATGCCCGCGCAGGCCCCCCGTCAAGCAGGCCCACCCCGTCAGACAGGCTCGTCCCGTCAGGGGCCAGAGGGAACCAGCACCGAGGCGGCCCTCGGCCTCGTCGCCGAACTCGGGTGGACGATCGACCCCGACAGCGTCGAAGTCGACCAGCTCGCCACGGCGCTGCGGGCTCTCGATGCGGCGGGCATCGACCTCATCGACGGCGGCCTCGCTCGCTACGGGCGCACCGTCCACGACCTCGCCGAGGCGGAGGTCGACACCGTGCCCACCGCCGAGATCGACAGCGCCGTGCGGCAGGCGGTGCTCGGCACCCTGCTCCTCGAACCGGTACTGCTCGCCCTGCGCCGCCTCGCCCAACAGGACGTTGCGATCAGACGGTTCAGGGAGGGCTGACCTCGACTCTCAGCTTGTCGTCAATCGCAGTCGGCCGGTCATCCCCGAGGCGGCCGAACCCACTACCCCTGGGACGGCCAGCCGTTGGGCGTGCAGCCGGACAGGCCCTTCGTCTGCTGCTGCATGAGCGGGGCGGTCTCCCCCGAACCCGGGCACGATTCGTGGCCGTGACCGAGCGCATGCCCGACCTCGTGGTTGATGAGGTACTGCCGGTACTGCGTGATGTCGTCGAACTCCGGAGTCGCGCTCACCCAGCGCTTGGCATTGAGGATGACGTTCGGGCCGTTGCGGCACGAGAGCTTCCCGAGCGTCTTGAGCGGCAGGCACATCTCATCGACGGTGTTCGGGCTCGCGATACTGATCATCGCGTCCTGCCCCGAATCGACGAGTTCGATCGACACGTCGTCGATGTCCTGCCAGCCGCGCTCGTCCTGGAGGGTCGCGATGATGAAGTCGGAGGCGCCATCGACGTCGATGGGCAGATTGTCCTCGACCCGGACGGCGACCGTGAACGCCCTGCCGCCGTCGCGGTTGGGCCCGACCTCAGCGGCCGGGCGCGCCCATTTCCCGCTGCCCTGCATCTCGATGTCGCCTTCGGTCACGCCGACCGCACCGGCCGAATCACCGCCGGGTCCCGTGGCCGTCGGTCCTGGGAGATCGGCCGGGTCGGTCACCGACGGGGCAGCGATCGTCTCGACCGCCTGCGGTGTCGGCCGGGTCTCCTCGGCCTCCTCGGGCGCGCACGCGCTGACGGCGGTGAGGAGGGCAGCGACGACCAACGCCGAGGCGGCGCGACCGATCCGTGCAGCGCGCGGACTGCGGCCGGTGGGGATGAGGGGCGGAATCACACCTGCGAGTCTAGCCGCGGGTTCCCTCTCTCTGCCGGATCTCAGTCCCTGCCGGATCTCGGTCTCTGCCGGATCGCGGTCTCTGCCGGATCGCGGTCTCTGCCGAGTCTCGAAGCGACGGGCACCGTACGCTCAGAACGTCAGCTCCCCGCCCGGACCGCGCAGCCGCGCCCGCAGGCGGCGCTCGGGCCCGGTGGCGACCTCGGTGTCACCGGCCCCGAGGACCTCGAGCATGCTCCGCGTCGCAGCGACGTAGGGCACCTCGACGATGAACTCGAGGAGATCGAGGGAGGGCAGGGCCGCCTCGGCGGGATGGACCGAGTCACCCCAGTCGATGAGGAACGGCTGGATCCCCTCCTGCGGGAGCGGGGACCGGCTCGTCAGCTGCCACGCGAGGAGGTTCCCCTCGGCGGTCTCGCGCGACATGTCCCTGACCTCGCCGACGTCGATGCCCGCGGTGCGCACGGCGGCGACCGTCGCCGCCATGGCCGGCGGGTGGATCGCCCACGTGCGCAGGGTCGGGGCGGTCGCGAGATGCGCGTCGAGCGGCAGCGTGCCGTCGGCCGGAGCCTCCTGCTCGGGATCGGGTCCGAGGATCTCGAGATACGTGTGCGCCCCGTCCGGCCGGCCAGCCGGTGCCAGCCCGATGAGGAAGTTCGCCGTCCCGAGTCCGGGGTGCCGGCCGCCGGGCACGGCCGGCACTCCGGTGGCCCGTTCGATCTCCGCGACCGCCGCGGGCAGGTCGGGGACGGTGACGACGAGGTGGTCGAGATGGGCGGGGATCAGAGCAGCCATGTGCCACCGGGTCCTTCCAGTCGGGCGTGGAGAGCGTCGGTCTCCCCCGCTTCGACCTCGATTCTCGCATCGAGAGCTGCGAGCACGGCGCGGGTGTCCGCGACCGTGGGGCTCGTCGCCCAGAACTGGGCGAGGGCGACGGTCGGCATCGCGCGGCTCGCCGGGTGCGGGGTGTCCAGCCAGTCGATGAGGAAGGGCTGGATCCCGCCGAGCGCGAGCGGAGTCCGTCGCGTCAGCCGCCACCGCAGGGTCTCACCATCCGGTGTCCGGCGGGACATATCGAACACCGCGCCGAGGTCGACGGGCGGATCCGTCGCCTCCGCGGCAGCCGCGACGGCCCGGTCGAATCCCCGCGGATGGATCGCCCACCGCTGCACGAGCGGTGCGGTGACCCCCGCGAGCGCCGGGGGCAGTGCGGGCGCCGTCGGGTCGGGTGCCGTCGGGTCTGGGGCCGTCGGGTCCGGCGCCGTCGGGTCAGCGGCGGGATCGGGGTTCTGCTCGGGGTCGGGCCCGAGGAGCTCGAGGTAGCCGCGCTCGGTCCGGGTCCCGGCGATCTCGAGCCCGAGCAGCGCGTTCGCGGTGCCGCGCCCGGGGTGCGCCCCTCCGGACACCGGACGAACACCGAGAATCGCCTCACATTGCTCAACAGATTGCGCGAGATCCGGGACGGCGATGACGAGATGATCGAAGGTCGCAGGCAGCATCATGTCTCAATATTAAGGCACGAATTGACAGTCATGACGCGGATGGGATTGACTTCAGGGCATGCAGACGACCACCTGGGACGCGACACGGCGAATGCCGATGTGCGCCGACGCGGAATCGATTCACCGCGTCGATTGTTGAGCTAAAAAGCTCCACCGGCGCCGCGATCTCCGCAGCCCCACTGACACCGCCCCGCCTGCTCGAAGGACTTCACCACCATGACGGACCTCCGTCCCCGGCACCGCGCGACCGCTGTGCCTGCTGCCCGCCTCGGCGGAACCACCCGGCGCAGTGTGCTCGGCGTCGGTCTCGGCCTCGGGGCGCTCGCCGCACTGAGCGCCTGCACCCCGACCGACACCGATCCGCTCACCGACGGTCCGCCCGTGAACGGCGGGGTGCTCACGTACTTCGAGCCGCAGACGTGGACGCTCCTCTACCCGCCGTCCGTCGGCTTCTACCCCAACGGCGGGATCATGAACAACATCTCCGCGCGCCTGCTCTGGCAGGACCCTGAGACCCTCGAGCTCTTCCCGTGGCTGGCGACCGCGCTGCCGGAGATCAGCGCCGACGCCACCGAGTTCACGTTCACCCTGCGGCAGGGCGTCACGTACTCCGACGGGTCCCCGCTGACGGCGGCGAACGTCGCGAAGAACTTCGACCTCTTCGGCCGCGGCGACGAATCGCGCACCCTGCCCGTGTCCGAGCAGATCTCGAACTACGACCGTGCCGAGGTCCTCGACGACCGTCGCGTGCGCTTCCACTTCACCGCGCCCTCCCCCGGCTTCGCGCAGGCGACATCGACGATGAACGCGGGACTCCTCGCCGATTCCACCCTCGACCTCGACGCCGAGGGCTTCGGTCCCGGCAGCGCGACGAAGATCCACACGGCCGGTCCCTTCCGCATCACCGCCGAGACGATCGGGACGAAGCTCTCGATCCGCGCCCGGGAGGACTACGACTGGGCGCCGCCGCACCTGAAGCATCAGGGCCGGCCGTACCTCGACGGCATCGACTACCTCGTCAACAGCGAGTACTCGGTGCGCATCGGCGCAGTGCTCTCCGGCCAGGCCGACGGCGTCCGCGACGTCCAGGCCCCCGACGAGCCGCGCGTGTCCGAGCAGGGGCTGCGCCTCTATGCGAAGGCGACGAACGGGATCAACAACAGCATCAACTTCCGCTTCCGCCACCCCCTGCTCGCCGACATCCGCGTCCGCCGGGCCCTCATCTCGGCGATCGACCGCCAGGAGATCGTCGACAAGCTCTTCACCCCGAACTACCCGCTCGCCACGGGGCTGCTCGCGCAGGGCGCGATGGGCTACACGGACCAGACCGGGGCCTGGGTCTACGACCCCGCCGCGGCGAACCGCCTCCTCGACGAGGCGGGCTGGGCCGAACGCGGGGCCGGCGGGTACCGCGTCAAGGACGGACAGGTCCTCGCGCTCACCGTCAACACGGCACTGCCGCAGCCGCGGTCGAACGAGGTGCAGACGCTCGTCCAGCAGCAGCTGCGCCGCGTCGGGGTGCGCCTGTCGATCAACCCCGGCGACCAGGCGAAGCAGACGCTCGACGCCCTCGACCTCGACTCGATCCAGATCTACCACTCGATGGTCGCCCGGGCCGACTACGACAACCTGCGGTCGAACTACGCCTCGGTCAACCGGGACGTCTTCCTCAACGCCGCCGGCCGCGACGACGCCGCGGACGACACCGTCGACCCGGAGATCGACCGTCTCCTCGACGCCCTGGCCTCCGAACCGGCGACGGCGCGTCGCCAGGCCGCCGCCGAGGCGGTCCAGTCCTACCTCGTCGACCAGGCCTACGTCCTCCCGTTCTTCGAGGAGCCGCAGGTCTTCGCCTTCCGCCGCCGCGTCCATGGTTTCGCCACCGAACCCGTGGGCCGCCCCGACTTCTACAGCACCTGGATTGCGAGCTGATGATGATCGACCTGAGATACCTCTGGCTGCGGCTCGGACAGGCTCTCCTCGTCCTGCTGCTCGCCTTCACCGCGGCGTTCGTCCTCCTCTCCGTCATCCCCGGGGACGGGGTGACCGCCCGCTTCGCCGATCCCGCGCTCGGACTCTCGGCCGACCAGGTCGCGGCGATCCGCGCGGAGACCGGCGCGGACGAACCGCTGCTCACCCGCTACCTCATCACGCTCGGCGGGTTCCTCACCGGGAACTTCGGGTTCTCCGTGCAGACGGGAGCCGCCGTGTCGACGATCGTCGCCGCCGCCCTGCCCTCGACGCTCGCACTCGCGGTCTCCGGTTTCCTCACCGCGGTCGTCCTCGGCGTGCTCATCGCGGTGTTCGCGACCTTCGGCCCGACGACCGGCCCGCGGGCGTGGGTGCGCCGGGTCCTCGACTCCGTGCCGAGCCTCTTCATCTCGATCCCCGTGTTCTGGCTCGGGATCCTCCTCATCCAGGTGTTCTCGTTCCAGCTCGGCTTCGTCTCCGTCGTCTCCCCCGGCCCCGCCGAGGCGCTCGTCCTCCCCACGCTCACCGTCGCCGTCCCGCTGTCGGCCCCGATCGCGCAGGTCCTCATCCGCTCGATCACCGAGGTCAAGGCCGCGGGCTTCGTCAAGGTGACGGCCGCGAAGGGGGCCTCCGAGCTGTGGATCCTCGTCCACGCCGTCGCCCGCAACGCGCTGCTGCCGGGGCTGACGATCGTCGGCCTGATCTTCGGCGAACTCGTCGCCGGCGCCGTCGTCACGGAGACCGTGTTCGGCCGCAACGGCATCGGCCAGATCACCGCGCAGGCGGTGACGAACCGCGACAATCCGATCCTGCTCGCCGTCGTCGTCCTCGCCACGCTCGGCTATGTCGTCATCAACCTCGTCGTCGACCTCCTCTACCCCGTCGTCGACGTCCGACTCCGACGCGGCCGGGGAACCGCCTCGGCGCGGGGACTGCGGAGACCATCGCAGACGGCGACACGACAACGGACACCCGACGACCGGACGAAGCAGGCCCTGGCGGCGAGCGCGAGCAGCGTCGGCGTCGAGCTGGACTGGGGTACCGACGATCATGCGACGAGGAAGGCGAGGCCATGAGCTTCATCTCGAGTCTCACCCGCACGAGCCTCAACCGACCGACCGGTGACGGCACCGGCCCCGACGGGTCCCGCGGCAGTCGGTCCGGCGGCACTCGCTTCAGCGTCACTCGGCTCGGGGCGGCGGGCGCGGTCATCGGGCCGGCGACCGCGGTGTCGGCGCTCGTGCTCCTCATCGCCGTCGCCTGGGCGCTCGTGCCCGGTCTCTTCACGCAGTACGATCCCAATGACGGCGGGGACACCGCGGCCCTTCTCGCGCCGAGCGCCGACCACTGGTTCGGCACCGATCAGACGGGCCGCGACGTCTTCGCCCGGGTCGTCCACGGCGCGTCCCAGTCGCTGCTGGCGGCCCTCGTCGCCGTCGGCGTCGGGCTCATCGTCGGCACCGGGATCGGGCTCATCGCCGGCACGCGCCGCGGCTGGGTCGATGACGTGCTCATGCGCGCCGTCGACGTCCTCCTCTCGATCCCCGCGATCCTGCTCAGCCTCTCGATCGTCATCGTCCTCGGCTTCGGCACGATCAACGCGGCGATCGCGGTCGGCGTCACCGCGATTGCGCAGTTCGCGCGTCTGACGAGGTCAGAGGCCGTGCGGATCAACACGAGTGACTACGTCGCCGCGGCCTACGGGTCCGGCGGCACGTACTGGTCGGTGCTCGGGCGCCACATCCTCCCGAACTCGATCTCCCCGGTCCTCACGCTCGCCGTCCTCCAGATCGGGTCGGCGATCCTCCAGATCTCGACGCTCGGCTTCCTCGGCTACGGCACCCCGCCGCCGACCCCGGAATGGGGCCTCATCATCGCCGAGGGCCGCAACTTCGTCGCCACCGCATGGTGGCTGACGGTCCTGCCCGGCCTCGTCGTCATGGCCGTCGTGCTCGCCACCCACCAGATCGGCAACACCCTGCGAAAGGTCACCTCATGACCCTCTCGACCGCTCCCGCTGTCACCGCGCCGGCTCCCGCCGGGTCCGCTGCGCTGCTCGCCGTCCGCGGTCTCACCGTCGACTACTCCCGCCGAGGCGGTTCCGCCGATCCCGCGGTCGACGACGTCGACCTCGTCGTCCGTCCGGGTGAGACGACGGCGGTCGTCGGCGAGTCCGGGTCGGGCAAATCGACGACGGCGAACGCCGTCCTCGGCCTCCTCCCGGAGACCGCGCGGGTGACCTCAGGAGGGATCCGCCTCGGCGACGTCGATCTCACGACGCTGTCCCGGCAGGGCTGGCGCGGGGTGCGCGGGGCGCAGATCGGGTATGTGCCGCAGGATCCCGGGAACTCGCTCAACCCGCTGCAGACCGTGGGGACGTCCGTCGCCGAGGCGCTGCGCATCCACAAGCGGGCCGACCGCCGGGCCGCTCGCGCCCAGGTCATCGACCTCCTCGAACGCGTCGGCATCGACCGGCCCATGATGCGCGCCGACCAGTATCCGCACGAGCTCTCCGGGGGCATGCGCCAGCGGGTGCTCATCGCGGCGGCGATCGCGCTGCGGCCCCGGCTGCTCATCGCCGACGAGCCGACCTCGGCTCTCGACGTCACGGTGCAGAAGCGCATCCTCGACCTCCTCGACGAGCTGCGCGCGGAGACGGGCATGGGCGTCCTCCTCATCACCCACGATCTCGCGGTCGCCGGTGAGCGGGCCGACGAGGTCGTCGTCATGCGCGCAGGCCGCGTCGTCGAGACCGGGACGGCGGCCGACATCTTCTCCCGTCCGGCGGCCGATTACACCGCCCGGCTCCTCGCCGACGCCCCCGCGCTGCACGCGCGGACCGGGCTCCGGGACCGGGTGGCCCGCGATATTGGTGAGCCTGGTGAGAGCCCCTTCGTCGCGGTCGAGGGGCTCACGCAGATCTACGCCCGCGGGGACGACGCTCCTGGTGAGAACGGGACTGCCGGTGAGAACGGGACTGATGGTGAGAGCGGGACTGCCGGCCGCCTCGGCGAGGTCATCGGGGTCGAGGACGTCTCGCTCACGGTCGCGCGCGGGACGACGCACGGCATCGTCGGGGAGTCGGGGTCGGGGAAGACGACGACGGGTCGGGCGCTCGCCGGGTTCCTCACCCCGCAGGCCGGGACGGTGCGGATCGGAGAGATCGATGCCGCGGACCTCGGCGTCGGCCGGGACCGCCGGGCGCGGCTGCGGAGCCTGCGGCGGACCGTCCAGCTCGTCCACCAGAACCCGTATTCGGCGCTCGACCCGCAGCAGTCGATCGGGGCGATCCTCACCGAACCGCTGCGGAACTTCCGGATCGGAACCCGGGCCGAGCGCGGTGCGCGCGTGACCGCGATGCTCGAGCGAGTCGCACTGCCGACGGCGTTCGTCGATCGGCGGCCGCGGGAGCTCTCGGGCGGGCAGCTGCAGCGCGTCGCGATCGCCCGTGCGCTCATCGCCGGACCCGAGCTCGTCGTCCTCGACGAGGCGGTCTCCGCTCTCGACGTCACGGTGCAGGCGCAGATCCTCGACCTCCTCGGGCAGCTGCAGACCGAGCTGGGACTGACGTACGTCTTCATCTCCCACGACCTCTCCGTGGTGCGCCAGATCGCTGATACCGTGTCCGTCATGTCGCGCGGACACCTCGTCGAGAGCGGTCGGACGGAGGACCTCTTCACCCGACCGCAGACCGCCTACACGCGCTCGCTCCTCGACGCGATCCCCCGGCCGCTGGACCTGCCAGCCCCTGCCGCCTCCACTCCTTCCGCTCCGACAGAAAGCTGAGACACCGATGACTGAGAACTCTGCGACTGAGAACTCTGCGACTGGGAACTCTGCGACTGAGACCACGAACACCACACCGGTGGGCCCGACGCTCGGGTTCTTCACCCGCCTCCTCGAGGATGCTCCGGCTGACCAGCGGTATCGCTTCGCGCTCGAGCAGATCGAGCAGGCCGAGCGCTTCGGATTCGGCACGGCATGGGTCGCCCAGCACCATTTCTCCGCCGCCGAGGGCGGACTGCCCTCCCCGCTCGTCTTCCTCTCCCACGCCGCCGCGCGGACGGACCGGATCCGGTTGGGCACGGCGATCATCACCCTGCCGATGGAGAACGCGGTGCGCGTGGCCGAGGACGCCGCGGTCGTCGACGTGCTCGCCGCAGGACGGCTGGAGATCGGCCTCGGCTCGGGCGGCAATCCCCGATCGTTCCCGGCCTTCGGCACGACGTTCGATGAGCGGCGCGAGGTCTTCGCCGACAACCTCGCGACCCTGCGCACGCTGCTCCGCGGTGATGCGCTCGAGACCGGTCACCTCCTCTATCCGGGACCGGACAGCGTTGGGTCGGCGGATGGCGGGGCGGCCCCCGGTGAGGCGGGTGGGTCGGCGGCCGGGTCTGCCTCGGATGGCTCGCAGACTCGGCGCGGCCTCGGTGATCGGCTCTGGCAGGCGACGTTCTCCGCCGGTGGGGCCGGTGCTGCGGGAGCTGCCGGGGACGGCCTCATGCTCTCGCGCACGCAGCCGCGACCCGGCGACAACCTCGGGGCGAGCCTCGATGAGATCCAACTGCCCGTCATCGACACGTACCTCGAGGCGCTGCCGGCGGGTGTCGCACCGCGGATCCTCGCGTCGCGGACCGCCGTCGTCGCCGATGCCGAGGACCTGCCCCGTCTGCGCGCGCTCACCGAACCCGCACTGCGCGCCGAGGCGGACCGGCTCGTCGGGTACGACACCTCGGGCCTCGACCTCGACGAGCTGCTCACCGCGACGGACACCTACCTCGGCACGCCGGAGCAGATCATCGAGCGGCTCGCGGCCGACCGGGTGCTCGGGCGGGTGTCGGATGTCAGCTTCCAGGTCCATTCGGTGCCGGCGACGAACGCGCACACCCTGCGCTCGATCGAGCTGCTCGCCACCGAGGTGGCCCCCGCCCTCGGCCTGCGCGTCGACGGGGCGGCTCCGGCGGAGTCTGCGGGGATCGCACAGTCCGCGGGGGTCGCAGAGTCTGCGGGAGGCGCACGGTCAGCGGGAATCGCAGAATCCGCAGGGGTCGCGCCATGACCGACATCATCAACACGCTCGCGGGCATCGCCCCCGGTGACCCGCTCGATCTCGTCCGCGACCACCGCGCGCAGGCGAAGGAGAATGCGCAGCTGAGCTTCGAGGCGCTCCTCGAACCCGAGGACCCCGGCGACTTCTCCCACCGCGATCGCTACGTCGTCGCCGCGTTCACCGCGGGGTTGCTCGGATCGAGCGCGGGTGAGGAGTTCTACCGCGATCTCCTCCGCGACGAGGACGAGGCCGCCTCGTGGGCCGTGGCGGAGCTCCTCGACGAGGTCGTCGTCGACCTCGATGCCAGCGGTCCCGTGCGAGGGCCCTTCGGGTCCTACGGTTCTGCGGCCCTGGCCGCGGAGAGCGTTCCCGGGCCGGAGCTCGTCGTCGACGCGAAGTCACGGGAGACGCTCGGTCCGGTCACCTCGGCGGCGCTCGAGTTCGCTCACCTGCTCGTGCTCCATCCCCGCGATGCCGGGCCGGAGGATCTCGTGCGGCTGCTCGCGGCCGGCTGGGATGAGGACGGGATCGTCACGCTCGCGCAGCTCGTGTCGTTCCTTAACTTCCAGATCCGGCTGAGCGTCGGGCTGACCGCGCTCTCTCACGCGCCGGCGGCGGCCGAGGAGCAGGTCCCGCTGCGCCCGCTGACTCCCGCGGAGGCCCCGGATCGGTCCACCGCCTCGGCGGCTGATCGGACCTCTGCCACCGGGAAGGAGTCCCCGGACATCGCCGAGGCGCGCGCCCGGGTGAGCACGTATCCCGAGCTGAGGCGGCCCGAGGTGTTCCAGCAGGCGGGGCTCGGGTGGGTGCCGTGGATCGCGCCGGTCGCCGAGGCGGATCTCACCGAGGCTCAGCGCGCTGCCCTCATCGAGGCCGGACGGGCGAAGAATCCCTACTTCCGTCTGCTCGCGCGGGATCCGGCGGCGCTGCGGGCGCGGACGCTGACGGATCTCGACATCTTCTTCAACGTCAGCGACGGGGTCGGGCGGGCGGAGCGGGAGCTCGCGGCGACGGCGGCCTCACGGCTCAACGGGTGCCTGTTCTGCGCGTCGATCCATGCCGACCGCGCGACCGAGGAGTCGGGGCGGCGGGACCTCGTGCAGGCGCTGCTCGACGAGGGGACGGGGACGGCGTCGCGCCTCGGCGATCCGGTGTGGGATGCCATCGTCGACGCCTCGGTCGCGCTCAGCCTCACGCCGTCGGCGTTCGGGCCCGAGCGCGTCGGGGCGCTGCGCGAGGCGGGCCTCGATGATGCGGAGATCGTCGATGTGCTCGGCGGGGCGGCGTTCTTCAATTGGGCGAACCGGCTCATGCTCTCCCTCGGCGAACCCGAGCTCATCGCGCCGGGGAAGTAGGGCGCGGGAGTCCTACGCGCGGAAGCAGGGCTGCTGGGCCGGCGCGAGTCAGACGTCGGGTGTCGAGCTCACGCGATGTCCATGAGCGTCGAGCGGATGAGGAAGCGGTTGCCGGTCGGCGATTCGACGCTGAATCCGCTGCCGCGGCCGGGGACGACGTCGACGGTGAGGTGGGTGTGCTTCCAGTACTCGAACTGCTCGGCCGACATCCAGAAGTCGATGCCCGAGGTCGTCTCCCCCTTCGCGTTGGGCGCGGGCAGCGGCAGCTCGAAGTGGCCGAGGAGGACGTCGGCGTCGGAGGTGATGAAGTCGCCTTCGGGGAAGCACATCGGCGAAGATCCGTCGCAGCAGCCGCCGGACTGATGGAACATCAGCTGGCCGTGCTTGGCGACGAGATCGCCGAGGAGGTCGACGGCGGCCTGCGTCATCGCGACCCGTGACTTCGACTCCCCCTCGATCGTGGGCGCGGAGTCGAGAACCGCAACGGACGTCTGCTCGGGCGTCGTCGACGTCTGTTCGGGGGTATCGGTCATGGCACTCCTTCGTGCTGCATCATTCGTCATCCGAGCGGCGATCTTCGAAGTCGAGAACGCCACCGACGTTCTTCCAGCCTAGGGTGACCGGTCCGATCGAACAATAGGTGCTGTGCCCACCGCGCACCGTCCACGACATCGCAGAGAGTGTCGAAAGCTGGTCCACCGGCGGAACGTCGTGGATCGCTGTTCTGATCACGTCGAGCTGTGCACCTCAGCGAGGTTGAGAGAAGTCGGCGTCTGTCAGTACGCGTTCGAGGTCGTCGAGCGAATTGACGGTCAGGTCGGCGAGCGCCGCCTCGGGGCTCCGCACATGAATATGCGCCCATGGTCCGCGAAGGAGGAATGCCGTGGCCATCCCGGCTCGATGCGCAGGGATGATGTCGTTGTCGACTCGGTCACCGACGTAGAGAATCTGTGCAGGTCGCATCCGGGTCGCGTCGATGATCCGGTCGAAGTACTCGGCATCGGGCTTCTCCACGCCCCACTCCGCCGAAGACGCGATGAAGTCAGCCTCGAATCCGAGCGTCTCCAATTGACGGCAGACACCCGCAGGCTGGTTCCCGGCGATGCCGACGAGATAGCCGACATTCCGCACAGCGTTCAGGCACGGCAGCGCATCCGGGTAGAGATCGGAGGGCTCCAGGCGGTGCGTGATATCGGGGGCTCGCACTCCGAGCTCGTTCCAGAGGCGACGATGGTCGATACCGCGCTCGATCATCGACCCCAATACAGCGAACAGTGTGAGAGGTTGGACATTGGCCGACGTGGCCAGAGCAGTCCACATTCTCGTTTCGTCGACGAGCGTCTCTCCTACGTCGAAGACGACTGCTCGGATCACGTCACCGTCGTTCGACTCCACAGAGTTCCCCCATCCACGTTCCCCATCCACATAGCGAAGGATTCCCGACCGCCTCGGCGCGGTCACACCCATGAATTCCCGATCGCCAAGCAGGTTCTTGATCTCACGATCGCGATGCCCGAACGGGCTTGATGGCAGCATAGAGCAGCATGTCCTTGCGTTCGCCGCCGATGCGCTGATGACTCGCGAGAAGTCCTTCCCGACGATACCCCGCTCGCTTCGCAGTTCGCACAGACGCATGGTTCCACGGTTCGATGAAGAGAGCGATGCGGTGAAGTTCGGGCAGAGTCCACCCGAATGATGTCAGAGCGCTCAGCGCATCGGCGGCGAAACCTCGACCTCGAGCGGACGGCACGATGGCGTACCCGGCCGAACCGCGACCATCATCGAGCTCCCTCAGCCAAAGACCGCAATGGCCGACAGACTTTCCGCTGTCAACGCTGACGATGGCAAACGAGAAGCCGGTGCCCTCGGCATATCGCCGTTGTTGGCGCATCGTCCATGCCCGAGCATCGTCGTCAGCAGCATTGTGCGGTAGAGATCCCGTCAGCGGCACGTACGGGTCGGTCGACAGTTCCATGGCCATCGCGACGTCGCGCTCGTCAACGGCACGAAGTGAAACTCCTCCGAACGTCGGCGCGCGACTCGGCCACGGCGGCAACGGACTCCCCGTCATGACGGAGGCTTCTTCGCGGCAGTCGGAATCCCTGGGCCAGTCGACCGGTGTCGAGATGAGGATGTTCCGTCGGACATCCGGTACGAACAAAAGCCCCCAGCCGCAAGGCGCTCAATCAGCGCACTTCGCGGAAGACAGTGCATGTGCGCCTCCTCTTGAAGTCTGGCTGCCGACGTTCCGCGCCGTCACCGATGCTTTCCCGAAACCGCTCGCCGGGTCCCTGTCGTGTTCTCCCCGAGGGTACCGGCGTGTGAGGTGGCTGTCACTCGAACCGTCAGTCCTGATGACGCTGGCACCGGCCATGCTCACACGATCCGCGGTGCCCCTCTCGGCGCACAGAAATCTGACCCACTCCCAGGGTCGGCGAGCACGCTCGCACACCCCCAGACCGACCCACACGACCTCTGGACGCACCCCCATCACACCCAACCGAGACGATCTTCCACCGACCGAAAATCACTGAGCACCGCGAAATGAATGAATTCTTCGTTCGAACGAGTTTCGAAATATTCATTGACATCAGATGTGACGTGAACTACACTGTTGTCATCAGCCACGCTGACGTGGGAAGACAGGTGACCAGCCGTGGAAGACACAACCGAATCCGCTCTTTCCGCGGACGAACCTGGCCGCACACCGTCACGCCTCGACATCGATCCCTCATCTCCTTACGCCGAGGCCGTCGCCTTCTACACCGCCAGCGATCGGGCCCAGATCACGGCATTCGAGGTCACAGCGAAGCTCTTCCTCGCCGACGTCATTGCGCACCTCAACCTGCTCAACCCCGACCCCGATCGGCCCTATGAGCACGCGAGCTTCTCCCAGACCGTGCATCGATTCGCCAAGAACGCCGGCTGTACCGCCGACTGGGTCACTGCCGACGACGCCGAGGATGCGTCGGCAGGGATGCCCGGCACCACCTCGGCGAAGCTGCCCGGATTTCCCCGTTTCCGGCCCACGCAGACCTTCGACGGCTGGGTCCACATGCATTCCCACTCCGAAGACATCGCCGAGCTCACCTCAATCCTCGGAACCACCATCGGCAGCACGTACGCGCACGTCACGCACGCGATGACGCTCATCCACGGGCTCCCCAAGTTCCATGCCCGCTGCCTGGCCGGAGAATTCACCATCGAACACGTCATCGCCGCGACCCGTCAGTGCGAGAACGTGCACTTCTCGTTGCTGCCGGTCATCGACGAATACCTGTGCCAGCGGCGCCCGGATGTCACGATCCAGACCTTCAAGAAGTCACTGAGCATGAAGATCGGCATCCTGCAGCCGCCCGAGGACCGTACGCAAACGGCGCACGAGCGGCGACGGGTATCTCTGATGACGAACCCCGACGGCAGCGCGTGCATGATGCTCACCGGATCCTCTGCCGAGCTGCAGGCCTGCTACCTGCGCATCGAGGCATTCGCGAAGGCGATTCGGAATGGCAACACCGCGGCTTTCGCCGATCAACTGCCCGAGGGTGCCTGCCTCGACGATCTGCGCGGCATCGACGCACTGATGTTCGACATTCTCACCAGCAGCGTTCCCCAGCTGCGCGTTCAGGTGCGAGCCCGGGACACCGAAACGGGGTCGACGACGACTCGCGACATCCCGCTCGACCTCGAGAACGTGCAAACAGTCGACGACATGGCTGCCGCGATCCACACGGCGATCGGCATCGACTCAGCAGACGGCATGAATCCTGCGGCCAGCACTGTCTCTGCGGCCGACAATGAGGGGTCGTCAGGTGAATCGGAGATGAGCGGCACCGAGGGAATGGTCGACTCCGGCGATCCTGCCACCTCACTCAACGTTGGGGTAGGCGGCACCGCCGCCCACAACGAGACGACGCCGGACGATCGGAAGCTCAAGCCCTCGACCGGTATCCGGATGACGCGCCTGGACGGCATCGAGTGCGACGAGCAGGGGCGAGTTGCGTTCTCCCTCGTCCTCGTCAGCCCGACGGCCCCCTACTGGCTGGCAGGGCAGGCGCGCATGATGATCACTGTCCCGTGCATGAGCCTCATGGGCGATTGCGACCTGCCCGGCACCTTCTCCGACGGCACACCCGTCCCCGCCGAGACCGCCCGAATGATCGCAGGGAACTGCTCATCGTGGATGCGGATCCTCACCGACCCTGCCACCGGCACTCCGATCGATGCGAAAGCCACGTCGTACTACATTCCCGAAGGAGTCCGGAACACACTGGTCTCCCAATGGCAGTGGTGTTCCATGCCCGGATGCCGCAGGCGTGCCGAGTCCTCCCAGATCGACCACATCATCCCGTTCAACCACGACGATCCCGCCGCAGGCGGGCTCACGGTGTTCGGCAACCTCCACCCGATGTGCGAGCAGCATCATCAGGGCAAAACGGACGGCAGATACTCGGTCCGGATGAACCGCCACGGAGTGTTGGAGTACACGTTCGCCCACGGGACACGTGTGTCCACAGTCCCCGGGGACAGCCCTGTCAACGCGGAGAACGCCCGCCTCATCGAGACTCGTGGGGACGCAGACACCTCCGATCGTGCCGACACCGCCGACCATTCAGCCACCCCCGACCCCGAACATGAAGCTCCTGACCCCGGCCCACCCCAGGGGGACTCGACTGCCCCAGCTCCCGGGGAGGTGCGGACCTCCAGGGATTGCCCGGGGCCGGCCGCTGACAGAGGATTCCCGGGATGGACGAAGCGCACGAGTTCGATTCAAAGGAAGGACCCCGCGAAACAGGAGTGGGTCTGGGACAACGGCGAGCCTCCGCCGTTCTGAACCACTGCCATTCCGAACCACTGTCGTTCTGAATAGCCGCCGTACTGACCCGCCGCCGTTCTGGATCACCGCTGTTGTGAACATCCGCCCGAATCCGAAGCTCCTCGAGTCCCAGCCTGCTCTCGTCCGGACCGATCGACCACCTCAGTCCCGCAGCGTTGCGACGACGCAGATCATGGCCGATGCGGTTCGGCCCGAACCCGGCCGGCCCCAGCTCTCCGCTACGGCGCGTCGGTTCGGTCCTCCAGCATCCCCTTCGCACCGAAACGCTGCCGGTAACCGGTCGGAGTCAGACCGGTCTCGCGGTGGATGAGCCGACGCAGCGTCGTCGGATCGTCGTAGCCGACCGACCGCGCGATCGCCTCGAAGGTGTCACCGGTCGTCGCAAGCGCATGATTGGCCCGCTCGACCCTCAGCCTCTGAACGTACTGCGTCACGGTCATCCCCGTCGCCGTCTTGAAGCGACGCTGCAGCGTCCGCGGGTGCGTCGACGTGACCGCAGCCAGCCGACTCAGCGTCAGCGACGACGCGAGCTCCCGATCGATCGTCTCCTGCGCGACCAGAACCACCTCGTCCTGATGCGCCGTCGACGGCAGCTGGGCCATGTACGGCAGCTGCTCGGTCCGCGGCGCATCGGCGAGCATGAACCGCGACGTCCGGATCATCATGCTCGGCCCGAACAGTGCCTCGACCAACGACAGCGCGAAATCGAGCCACGCCATGATCCCCGCCGCCGTGATGACATCACCTTCGTCGATGACCATCCGACTGGCATCAAGACGCACGCGCGGAAACCGCCGCGCGAACTCATCGACGAACGCCCAATGCGTCGTCGCCCGCCGATGATCGAGGAGTCCCGTCTCCGCCAGCACGAACACCCCCGCACACAGACCGCACAGCACCGCCCCGTCCGCCCGCTGCGCCAGCGCCCAATCGCGCAGAATCCCGGACTCCCCCATCAGCTCCGGGGCCACGAGACTCGGCGGGAAGATGACATGGGTGGGAGCATGCGGCGTTCCCGAATGCGAATCGAAGGTGCACGTCACCCCGTCCCCGTTCCACTCCCAATGACTGACCCGTACGCGCCGCTCATCACCGCCGAGCAGCTCGAGCTGCTCATTCGTCACCCGGAACACATCGGTCAGCCCATACACCGCCGCCAACTGACAGTCACCGTAGCGGACAACAGCGATCTCCGGACTCCGCCTGTCGCGATCTCCCTGGTACGTGTCGTTTGTGACCATAGCGGAATGATATCCCCCTCCGTAGGCTGAATGCACAGGTCGGCTTGCAGCATCCACCCGCCGACCCCGTCGTTCACGTGGACCCGGCATCGCCGACCACGATGAACCGACGCCGTTGATGACAACGAAGGAGCATGATTCCCATGACCGAGATCCCCCAGCCCGTCACCCCGTATCTCGAGCCCGAAGCCAAGGACCTCGCCGAGGCGACCGCACCGCATCCGCGCATCTACGAAGTCCCGCCGGAGGAGGGCCGCAAGATCCTCCTCGACCTCCAGAGCGGCGAGGGCGTCGAACGCCCGGATGTCGACGAGGAATGGGTCGACGTCGACGCCGGCGAATGGGGCACCGTCAAGACCCGGATCATCCGCCCCAAGGGCGCGACCGGCGACCTCCCCGTCCTCTTCTACATCCACGGCGCCGGCTGGGTCTTCGGCGACGACAAGACCCATGACCGACTGTTCCGCGAACTCACCGTCGGCGCGAACGCCGTCGGCGTCTTCCCCGTCTACGACCGCGCCCCGGAGAAGAAGTACCCGACCCAGGTCGAGCAGAACTACGCCGTCGGCCAGTGGGTCGCCGCCAACGGCGCCGACCACGGCATGGACACCTCGCGCATCGCCGTCACCGGCGAATCCGTCGGCGGTGACATGTCCGCCGTCTTCGCCCTGATGAACAAGGATCGCGGCGGCCTCGAGCTCAAGGCCCAGGCCCTGCTCTACCCGGTGACGAACGCCGACTTCGACACCCCGTCCTACATCCAGTTCGCCGACGACTACTACCTCACCCGCGACGGCATGAAGTGGTTCTGGGACGCCTACACCACCGACGAGGCACAGCGGAAGGAGAAGTACGCCTCACCGCTGCAGGCCTCACTCGAGGATCTCAAGGGACTGCCCGAGGCCCTCGTCATCACCGACGAGGCCGACGTGCTCCGCGACGAGGGCGAGCAGTACGCGAACAAGCTGCGCGAGGCCGGCGTCCCCGTCACCTCGATGCGGGTGGCCGGCATGGTCCACGACTTCCTGCTCCTCGACAGCCTGCGCGACACGAAGGCCGCGAACCTCGCCAGGACCGTCGCCATCGACTTCCTCCACAACGCCCTCCACGAGGAGGCGAAGCCCTTCACGAGCTGACGGATCAGTCAAGAGCTGACTCGCGAGCCGTAGGCTGACAGAGCTGGCACGCGAGCCGCGAGCTGACGAGCGTCTGTCACCGACGGATGAGCACGAGGGTGGGCCACTGGCCCACCCTCGTTGCTAGGCTCGTGTCATGAGCAGCGAACTGAGCCCCGTCCTCCGGCTCATCCCCTATCTCCTGGCCATCACGGTGGCCGTGTTTGCGGGGATTCCGGCATTCGGTGCCGGCGAAGCTCTGTTCGCCGTGCTCGTCATCGTCCTGACGTACTTCGCGACCTTCTACCTCAGCCGGTTCGTCATCGAGCGTCTCGCCTCACGGGGGAACAGCCTCGGCGAGGATAACGATGACACCCCCACCAAGCCCTGACCCGACGACGACCGCCCCCTATTTCCTGTCCTGGGCGGGGATGACGACCTTGCGGATGACGATGAGGAACGACGCGGCCACGGGCACGGCGACCACCGCGCCGAGCACACCGCCGAGGGTGCCGCCGGCGATCGCGGCGATGATGACGAGCGCACCGGGCACATCGACCGCGGCCTTCATGATGCGGGGGCTGAGCAGGTACGCCTCGACCTGCATGTAGATGAGGTAGTAGATGCCCGCCGCGATGCCGAGACCGGGCGAGACCATGAGGCACGACGCCGTGATGACGATCGCTCCGGAGATCGGACCGATGAGCGGGATGAGCGAGGCGAGGAACGCGACGAACGCGAGCAGCGCCGGCAGCGGGGCCCCGATGATCGTGAGGAAGATCGCCGAGCACACGCCGTTGATGACACCCAACGACAGCTGCCCGAGGACGTAGCGTCCGATCGATCGGGTGACCTCCTCGGTGACGGAGTCGACGGTCTCCCGCGAGCTCTTCGCCACGAGCGAGAGCATCGCCGCCTTGATCGTCGGCAGGGTCACGGCGAAGTAGATCGTGAGGATGACGACGATGATGACCCCGGTGAGGAAGCTGAGGATCCCCGCTCCCACGGACACGACGCCGCCGCCGACGGACAGGACGTTGCGCGGATCGGAGACCCACGAGCTCACGCTCGCGAAGATCGCGTCGAGATCGACCGAGCCGGTGAACCGCCGCTCGAGCTCGTTGACCCACTCCGTCGTCGACAGCCGGGAGATGATCCCCGGCAGATCCCCGATGAACTGCTGGATCTGCGCGATGAGCGTCGGCGCGATGAGCAGGATGATCCCGGCGACGACGAGGATGAAGGCGAGCACCACGGCGATGACCGATAAGGTCCGCGAGAGCTTGCGCGCCACGAGCCACTGCACGATCGGATCGAGCCCGAGCGCGAGGAACAGCGCCAGCCCGATGTAGATGATCACCGTGCCCACCGACTGCAGTGCGGTGATGAGCGCGATGGCCAGACCGACGCCGAGCGTGCCGGTGAACCCGACGCGGAAGGCGCTGGTGATGGGGAGGGATGCGCTGGTCATGCGCCCCAGTCTAGCCAGGAGCCATGCGCTCAGCCGCCGCCACGCGTTAGGATCGGAGGCGAAACCTGAGAAGACCATCAAGAAAGCGAAACGTCGACGATGAGTTCCGAATCCACCGCCATCGATGTCTGGGACTCCCTCCTCGACCCACAAGGCGACTTCTCACTTCCCGACTTCACCGCGGTGACCGCGGAGTCCCTCCTCACCGCCGCCGAGGCGGCCGCCTCCTTCGCGCTGTCCGAGGTCGACACGATCGTCGCCGACGAGGCGGACCCGACGTTCGCGACGACGACCGTCCGCTTCGAGTCCGCGACCGTGCCGATGGCCCGGCTCGCCGCTCTCGTCCGCACCGTCGAATCCAACCACCTCACCGCCGACCTCACCGACGCCGTCGCCGAGGTGTGGGCACGGCTGTCGGCGACCCGGACCGCGATTCTGCTCAATGTCGACCTCTTCCACCGCATCGAGCAGGTCCCGACCACCGACCTCAACCCCGAGGACAAGCGCCAACAGGAGCTGACGATCGAGAACTTCGTCCGCGCCGGGGCCCGCCTCGGCGACGAGGAGCGCGAGCAGATGGCGACGATCGAGGCCGAACTCACCGCCCTCTCGACATCCTTTTCCCGTGCGCTCGGCACTGACACCCGCGAGCTCGCCGTCCACCTCGGCGAGGCCGTCCAGCTCACCGGCCTGAGCGAGGACCAGATCGCGGCTGCCGCCGCCCGCGCCGGCGAGCGCGAGGTCGACGGCTTCCTCCTGCCACTCAACAACTTCACCCAGCAGCTCGTCCTCGGGTCGCTCGACGACCCCGCCACCCGGGACCACGTCCTGACGAACTCGATGGCCCGCGGCTCCCGCGGCGGCGACGGGGACACCCGCACCCAGGTCGCCGACATCACCGCCCTGCGCGCCCTGCAGGCGAAGCTGCTCGGCTACCCGTCGTACTCCTCGTACGCGATCGACAACCAGACCGCCGGCGGTCCCGACGCCGCCGCGGACATCGTCTCCTCCCTCATCGCCCCCGCGAACGCCCAGCTCAGCGCGGAACTCGACACGGTCAGGCAGCGCTACGGCCTCACCGAGGTGGCCCCCGCCGACGTCATGCACTACCTCGCGAAGTACCGGGCCGACGAATTCGGGGTCGACCCCGACGAGGTCGCGCAGTACTTCGAATTCGACTCCGTGCTCACCGAGGGCGTCTTCCGCGCCGCCACCGGTCTCTACGGCATCACGTTCGCCCGGCGCGACGGGACCGTCGGCTGGCACGACGACGTCATCAGCGTCGAGGTCACCGACCTCGGCGGACGCACCCTCGGGCTCATCCTCATCGACCCCTATGCCCGTGACACGAAGCGCGGCGGCGCCTGGATGGACCAGCTCGTCCCCGCCTCCCGGTTGACCGGCCACCTGCCGGTCGTCACCCTCTCCCTCAACCTCGCCAAGCCCGGTCCCGGACGGCCGACGCTCCTCTCCCCCACCGAGCTGACGACCCTCTTCCACGAGTTCGGCCACGTCCTCCACGGTCTCTTCGCGAACTCGACGTACCCGTCGACGGCCGGCACCTCCGTGCCCCGCGACTACGTCGAGTTCCCCTCGCAGTTCAACGAGATGTGGCGCTTCCACCCGCAGGTCCTCCCCCACTACGCCAAGCACGTCGACACCGGCGAGCCGATGCCGCAGGACCTCGTCCAGGCCCTCATCGACAGCGAAGCGTTCGGGCAGGGGTTCTCGACGATCGAATACCTCGCCGCGGCGATGCTCGACCTCTCCTGGCACTCGCTCGAAGCCGGTGAGCACATCACCGACGTCCTCTCCTTCGAATCCGAGGTCCTCGCGGCCTCCGGGTTCTCCCCGCTCGTCCCGCCGCGCTACCGCACGACGTACTTCGGCCACATCTTCGCCTCCGGCTATGCCGCCGGCTACTACTCGTACCTCTACTCCGAGGTCATCGCCGCGTGGGTGAGCGAATGGTTCGAGTCCCAGGGCGGACTCAACCAGGAGGCCGGTGAGGCGTTCCGCGAGGCGATCCTCGCCCCCGGCTACTCGGTCGACCCGATGACGGCGATCGAGCAGTTCTTCGGCGTCCGCCCCGACGTCGCCCCGCTCCTGCGCCGCCGCGGACTCGCCGAACCGGTCGCCGGCGATGCAGCAAGCGCCGAGGGGGAGGCTGAGGATACTGAGGCGGATGCAGCCGGCTCTGAGGCGGACGCTGCTGACCCGGCCGCAGCCGCGAAAGTCACAAACGCGGACGCAGCCGACACCCCTGCGACCCCCGACCTGAAGCACCACGCGAACAACACCCGCATCGCCGAGATCCTCGAGACCCACGGCATCGTCCCCCGTGTCCGACTCTTCGATGAGGCCACGCCCACGGCCGCCTCGGCGGCGGAGAAGGTCGGGGTCGAGGTCGGGGCGATCGCCAACAGCCTGATCTTCTCCGCCGGGGGCGACCCGGTGCTCATCATGACCTCGGGCGCGCACCGCGTCGACACCGACCACGTCGCCCGCCTCATCGGCGTCGACGCGCTCGACCGGGCGGACAAGGACCTCGTCCGGGCCGCCACCGGCCAGGTCATCGGCGGCGTCGCCCCGGTCGGCCACCCCGCCCCGATTCCCACGTACATCGACGTCGCACTGCGCGGCTACCCGGAGCTCTGGGCCGCCGCCGGCACCCCGAACTCGATGATGCCCCTCACCTACGCCCAGCTCGTCGACCTCACCGACGGGAAGGAGATCGACGTTGTCGCAGACGAATCCTGAGCAGGATCATCTCGACCAGCCGAGCCACCGCCTCGCCGCCTTCGCCTCGTCCCGGGGTCGCTACTACGCGATCTTCCTCGCGATCTTCTGCGCGGTCCTCATCATCTCGAACATCTCGGCGACGAAGGTCATCGGCTTCGGCCCCATCGTCACCGACGGCGGGGCGTTCCTCTTCCCGATCGCCTACATCCTCGGCGACGTCATCAGCGAGGTCTACGGCTTCAGGGCCGCCCGGAAGGCCGTCATCACCGGTTTCGCTCTGCAGATCCTCGCCACCTTCGTCTTCTGGCTCGTCCTCATCTCCCCGCCGGGACCCGGCTATGAGAACCAGGACGCCTTCGCCGCCGTCCTCGGCTTCTATCCGCGCATCGTCGCAGCCTCACTCGCCGGGTACTTCGTCGGCCAGCTGCTCAACTCCTACGTCCTCGTCGCGGTGAAGAAGCGGATGGGCGAGTCGAAGCTGTGGGTCCGGCTGCTCACCTCGACCGGCGTCGGCGAGTTCGTCGACACGCTCATCTTCTGCACGATCGCCTTCGCCGGGGTCATCCCCGGCTGGGACTTCGTCAACTACGTCGTCGTCGGCTTCGTCTACAAGGTCGCCGTCGAGGTCATCCTCCTGCCGGTGACCTACCGGGTGATCACGGTCGTCAAGCGCCACGAACCGAGCTACGGGTCACCCGACCCCGCGCAGCCGGGCCCCGGGCAGCAGAGCCACGAGCAGCCGGGCCCCGCGTCACCGGGTCACGCGTAGTACCGGCCGAGCACCTCGGCCTCGAGCTCGGCGAAGCGGCCGTCCTCGATCGCCTGCCGGATCTCGGCGACGAGGCTGACGACGAAGTGCTCGTTGTGGATCGTGCACAGCGTCGAGAAGAGCATCTCCTTGGCCTTGTAGAGATGCCGAAGATACGCGCGGGAGTAGTTCTCGCACGTGTAGCACGTGCACTCGGGATCGAGCGGCCCGAAGTCCCGGCGGTACTTCGCCCCTGTGAGGTTGTAGCGTCCGTCGCGGGTGTAGATCGCGGCGTTGCGCGCCACCCGTGACGGCGAGACGCAGTCGAAGGTGTCCGCACCGGTGCGGATCGCTTCGAAGAGGTCATCGGGCTCCGAGATGCCGAGCAGGTGCCGCGGCTTGTCCTCCGGCAGCTCCTCGCACACCCAGCGGATGATCGTGCCGAGGTTCTCCTTCTCCAGGGCCCCGCCGATGCCGAACCCGTCGAAGTCCATCGCACCGAGGTCACGTGCGGCCTTGCGCCGCAGATCCTCGTACTGCGCCCCCTGGAGCACCCCGAAGAGCGCCTGATACGGCCGGTGGGTCCGCTCGGCGGTGAGCCTCCGGTGCTCCTCGATGCAGCGGATCGCCCACAGCCGGGTCCGCTCGAGCGAGGTCTCCTGGTAGCCGCGGGTGTTGACGAGCGTCGTCAGCTCGTCGAAGGCGAACATGATGTCGGCGCCGAGCTCATGCTGGACGCGCATCGAGACCTCCGGGGTGAAGCGGTGCATCGTCCCGTCGAGGTGCGACTTGAACGTCACCCCGTCGTCGTCGACGTTCGACAGCCGCTCCTTGCCCACGGCGATCGCATCGTCGTTCTGCTCGCCGGTGACCTCCATCGAGATGACCTTCTTGAACCCCGCACCGAGGCTCATCACCTGGAATCCGCCGGAATCCGTGAACGTCGGGCCGGGCCAGTTCATGAACCGGCCGAGACCGCCGGCTTCGTCGACGATGTCCGAACCCGGCTGGAGGTAGAGATGGTAGGCATTGGCGAGGACGGCCTGCCCGCCGAGGGCCGCGACGTCCTCGGGCTTGACGGCCTTGACCGTGGCCTTCGTGCCGACCGGGATGAACGCGGGGGTGCGGATCTGCCCGTGCGGGGTCGTGATGACGCCGGTGCGTCCGCCCGTCTCGAGCCGTGTGCCGACCTCGAAGCCGAACTGCGAACGGTCGTTGATGGGCGCTGTCTCAGATGCTGCGGGCGATTCGATTTCGGTCACCCGCCAAGTTTAACTGGGTGAATGGCTCCGACCGTCAGCGCCGTCCTCGACGCCTCCTCCCGCCCCACCGTCCTCGACGGCGGGCTCGGCACCGCGCTCGAGGCGCGCGGGCTCGACCTCGACCACGACCTGTGGTCGGCGGCGCTGGTGCGTGACCGACCGGAGATCCTCGCCGAGGTGCACGCCGCCTTCGCCGCCGCCGGTGCCCGGGTGCTGACGACCGCGAGCTATCAGATCAGCCCGCTCGGTCTTGCCCGCGCCGGTCTCTCACCGGCCGCGGGGCGGGCGCTCATCACCGACAGCGTCGCTGTGGCCAGGGAGGCAGCGGCGAGGGAGGCAGCGGCCAGGGAGGCAGCGGCGAAGGAGGCCGGGGCCGGTGCCGCACTCATCGCCGGCTCGGTCGGACCGTACGGCGCCGCCCTCGGCGACGGCTCGGAGTACACCGGCGCCTACCGGCTCACCGCCGCGGAGTTCGCCGCCTTCCACCGTCCCCGCATCGCAGCTCTCGTCGACTCCGGGGTCGACCTCCTCGCGCTCGAGACGCAGCCGTGCCTGCCGGAGATCCGGGTCCTCGCCGAGCTCGTCGACGCCCACGCCGTGCCGGCCTGGCTCACGGTCACCCTCTCCGATGACGGGACCCACCTGCCCGACGGCACCCCGCTGTCGACCGTCGCCGAGGCGGTCGCGGGCACCCCGCTGATCCGGGGCCTCGGCGTCAACTGCGTCCGCCCGTCCCTCGTCGCCCCCGCGCTTAAGGCGCTCGGCCGGGCCACCGACCTGCCGCTCGTCGCCTACCCGAACTCGGGTGAGACCTACGACGCCGCAACGATGACGTGGAGGACCGGCACCGCGACTCCGGCCGCGTGGCCCGTTCAGACGTGGACCGACCTCGGCGCCCGCCTCATCGGCGGCTGCTGCCGGACGACCCCGGACGACATCGCCGTCCTTGCCCGTCGGCTCAGAGCATCTTCCCCCGATTGAGGATGCCCTGCGGGTCGAGCGCGTCCTTGATCGCCCGGTGCATCCGCGCCGCCCCCGCATCGAGCTCCTGGCCCAGCCACTCGCGTTTGAGGTAGCCGACCCCGTGCTCGCCGGTGATCGTCCCACCGAGGTCGAGGCCGAGCTCCATGATCTCGGCGAACGCCGCCTGCGCCTGCGCGACCATCGCCTCGTCCCGGGCGTCGAAGACGACGCTGGGATGCATGTTCCCGTCCCCGGCATGACCGGCCGTGGCGACCTCGACGTCGTACTTCTCGTCGATGAGCCGCAGCCGCCGGAAGAACTCGCCGAGGCGGGACCGGGGCACGCAGACGTCGTCGATGAGCTCCCCGCCGCCGATCCCGGTCGCGTACTGCTCCATCGCCGGCGCCACGGCCCGCCGGGCGGCGACGAGGAGGTCGCTGTCGGCGGGATCGTCGGAGACGACGACCTCGGTGGCCCCGTGCGCGGTCGCGATCTCCGCGAACCGGGCGAGCTCGGCCCGGCCGTCGTCGCCGGGGGCATCGGATTGGACGAGGAGGAGCGCACCGGCATCGGCGGGCAGACCGAAGTCGCCGTAGGCGTTGATCATCGCCATCGTCGCCCCGTCGAGGAACTCGAGCATCGACGGTGCGGCCCCGGCCGCCATGAACGCCGAGACCGTGGCCCCGGCCGCCTCGGTGTCGGGGAAGATCCCGACCCCCGTCACCGGTGCGGGCAGAGCCGGGGTGAGTCCGAGGGTGATCTCGACGATGACGCCGAGGCTGCCCTCGGATCCGGTGAAGAGCGCGGCGAGGTCGAGGCCGGCGACCCCCTTCGCCGTCTCCCGGCCGAGCCGGGTGAGCGTGCCGTCGGCGAGGACGACGGTGAGCGCGCGCACGTAGTCCTTCGTCACCCCGTACTTGACGCAGCACATGCCCCCGGCGTTCGTCGCGACGTTGCCGCCGATCGTCGAGATCGCCACCGACCCGGGATCCGGCGGGTAGGCTAGCCCTTCGGCGGCGAGCGCCTGCTTGAGGTCAGCGTTGATGACCCCGGGCTGGACGCGGCAGAGCTGGTTGACAGAATCGATCTCGAGGATCTCCGTCAGCCCCGCCACATTGAGCAGGAGCGCCCCGTCGACGGCGTTGGCACCGCCGGACAGTCCCGTCCGCGCGCCCTGGGTGACGACCGGGATGCGGTGCGCGGTGGCGAAGCGCATGACCGCGACGACGTCGTCGACGGTGCGGGCGCGGACGAGGGCGAGCGCCTCCCCCGCCGGACAGAAGAGGGCCCGGTCGAAGCGGTAGCCGTCGACGACATCACGGTCGGTGACGAGTGCCCCGGGGCTCAGCTGCGCGGCGAGGTCGGCGAGCTCGGCCATCAGCGGGCAGCGAAGTCCGCGGCGACGGCGCGCACCCGGTCGAGCGCCTCGTCGGCGCCGATGCTCACGCGCACCCCGCCGGCCAGCCGGCGGATCGCCACGGCCTGAGCACCGCATGCCTCTTCGAAGGCCTCGGCGTCCTCATCGCTGAGCGCGATCCACACGTAGTTGCCCTGCGCGTCGGGGACGTCGAACCCGAGGGCGCGCAGGTCGGCGGCGAACTGGTCACGTGTGGCCGCGACCTCCTTGGCCCGGACGAGGACCTCATCGGTGCGGGCCAGCGACTCCGCGGCCGCGGCCTGGGCGGCGGCGGTGACGCTGAACGGGGCGACGACCTGGCGCAGCGCGGTCGCGATCTCCGGGTCGGCGACCCCATAGCCGACGCGCAGGCCCGCGAGCCCGTGCGCCTTCGAGAACGTGCGGGCGAGGACGAGGTTGGGGTACTCGCGGAAGGCCGCGAGCCCGTCGACCGCCTCGGCGTCGGTGGCGAACTCCCAGTACGCCTCGTCGAGGGCGACGATGACGTCAGCGGGAACCTCGGCCATGAAGCCCTCGAGCTCCGCGGTGCGCACGGACGGACCGGTGGGGTTGTTCGGCGAGCAGAGGAGGACGAGGCGGGTCGTCTCGTCGATCTCCGCGAGCATCCCGGCGAAGTCGTGCCGACCGTCGGGCAGGAGCGGCACCGCCCGCTTCTCCGCCCCGCGGGCGGCGGCGAGGATCGGGTACATCTCGAACGACGGCCACGGGTAGACGACGGAGGTGCCGGCCTCGAGGGTGATGTTCGTCAGGGCCGAGAGGATCTCCGAGGCCCCGGCCCCGGTGACGACCTCGGAGGGGTCGACGTCGAGGTGGGCGGCGAGATCGGCGACGAGACCCGTCGACTTCGGATCGGGGTAGGCCGCCGGAGTCTGCGTGGCCGCGACGACGGCCTCATGGACGCCCGGCAGCGGTGCGAGGTGATTCTCGTTCGACGACAGCTTGTACGGGGTCAGTCCCGGGGCGTCCGCCGGGGGCTTGCCCGGCTTGTACGGCGGGAACTGGGACAGCGCATCACGAAGGAGGAATCGTTTCGACATGGTCTTATCGTGACACACACAACAGACGCGCGGCACGGCGGGGACGAAGATGGCCCTGCAGTCACGTGATTCTGCAGGGCCACCGGGGATGAGTCGCGGACTCGAGGGGCATCCGGACTCGGTGGATGGTCGCCGCCGGATGCGAAGCGACCGTGGGTGGCGGCCCCTTCTGCTGAAGTAGACCCGCGGGAGGCGACGTTCGTTCGCGAGATCGGGTGAATTCTTCGTCACAGTCACGTCCCTTGCGACGATCCCTGCCCTCCTGCCGGCGATCCCTGCCCTCCTGCCGACGATCCCTGGCCTCCTGCCGGCGATCGGGTTCAGGCGATTGTGGGATGGCAGTGGGGAAACTAGAATATTCAATCAGCGCTTCCCCGCTATCCGCGCCCGCCGCCGACGCTGCGTCCTCCCCGTGAGCAGCGACGCCCTGATCCCCACCCGAGGCAGAGAACCGATGTCCGATCCCAGGATCCCCGACCCTGCTTCCGACGACCCGGAATCATCGGCGCGCGCGGCCGAACACGACGCCGAACACGACTCAGAATCCTCCGCATCCGTCACGTGCGACCCCGACACCGCGGAGCGCGAGGCCGCCGACGCGGAGCTCTGCGCCGTCATCGTCGACCGCGGCCCCGATTCCGACGCCGGCCGTCGCGCGTTTGCGCAGCTCTACGCCCGCCACCGCCTGCCGGCCCTCCACTTCGCTCTGCGGCTGACGGGCGACTACACCCGCGCCGAGGATGCCGTGGCCGAGGCGTTCGCGAAGATCTGGCGCGCGTGGGGCAACGGCGCCGGCCCGCAGGAGTCCTTCAAGTCCTACCTCATGACCGCGGTGCGGTCGGAGTCGTTCCGGCTCACCGCGATGACGGGGGCGACGACGACCGTCGAACCCGATGTCCTCGCGTTCCTCGCCGGCGGCACGAGCCGGGACCATGCGAGCGAGGTCTCCGAACGCGACCAGCTGGGCCGCGCCTTCCGGACTCTGCCGGCGACGTGGCAGACGGCAATCACAATGATCGACATCGACGGCACCCCTACCGCTGCCGCCGCGGAGGCACTGGGACTGTCGGTCAACTCGTTCCATTCGCTCCTCCACCGTGCCCGGGAGGGTCTGCGGACGGCGTACCTGCAGGAGCACGTCGAACCGGCGAAGCCGTCGTGTGCGGAGTACTCCTCGGAGCTCGCGCGCTACGTCCGCAATCAGCTCGGCATCAAACGCGGCAAGTCGGTCGAGACGCACCTGCGCCACTGCCGCTACTGTCGCCGCCAGTCCGTGCTGCTGACGAAGATCAACACGAAGCTCGGCGCGTGGCTGACCCCCTCCGTCCTCGCCGCCGCCCTCATCGAGTCCGAGCAGTTCCCCGCCGTCCCGGAGATCATTGCTGGGGGCGCCGGCGGCACTGAGACACCCGGCGGCACTGAGTCTCCGGCCGCCGAGGCACCTGACGTGGAGGCGCCTGTCGCAGAGAACTCCGAGGCCGTGTTCTTCAGTCCCGATTCCGGCAGCGGGTCGGCCGGGTCGCATTCGGGGTTCGCTCTCGGCCTCAAGATCGCCGCGGGCATCCTCATCGCGACAGTGGCGATCGCCGCCGGCGTCTGGGCGCTCAACCCGAACCGGGGCACTCCGGAGGCCGAAGGGCCGACGTCGTCTCCGGTGCAGCCGGAGACCGGCCTGACCGACGACGACCTCGGTGACGATGTGCGTTCACCGGCGGCACCGCCGGAGGCCGGGTCTCCCGACGCGGAAAACCCCGCAGGGCCCGAGGACGAGGGACCCCGGAACGAGGCGCCGGTTCCTGCGCAGCCGCGTATCCCGGCACCCCCGGCCCCGGGAGATCCCGGCGGGCCGAACGCCGAACCGCCGGCACCGCGCGACCCCGGCAACCCCGGTCCCGACAATCCCGGGCCCGGCGACCCGGGACCCGGCGATCCCGGCCCCGGCGACCCAGGCCCCGGGGAGCCTGCGCCTCCCCCGGCTCCGCCGACCGATCCCCCGCAGCCGCCCTCGCCGACCCAGCCGCCGACTCAGCCTCCGCCCTCACCGTCAGATCCGCCGACCACGGAGCCGCCGACGAGCCCACCGCCGACCTCGCCGCCCCCGACCTCGCCGCCACCGACGTCTCCTCCCCCAACGTCTCCGCCGCCAACGTCTCCGCCGCCGACGACGCCCACGCCGACGCCGACGCCGACGGACCCGGGCGGCCGCTGCCACGACCTCGGATGGGGATGGCACTGCCACTGAGAGTGATCCTCGTCTCCTGACACCGGTGCGCGCGTCCCCCGACTTCGGGTTGAACCTGTGCTCGGAGTAGTCTGAAGGTCGATACTTCACGCCTCTGACGAAGATTGCGAGTGGAAATGCCCTCAACGCAGGAAAAGGTCGACGTTGTCCTCATCGGCAGCGGCATCATGAGCGCCACCCTCGGCGCGATGCTGACCGAACTCCAGCCCGAATGGGACATCCGGGTCTACGAGAAGCTCGACTATGTCGCGAAGGAGAGCTCCGACCCGTGGAACAACGCCGGCACCGGCCACGCCGCTCTCTGCGAACTCAACTACACCCCCGAGGACGCGAACGGCCACATCGACCTGACGAAGGCCGCGCAGATCAACGAGCAGTTCCACCACTCACGCCAGTACTGGTCGCACCTCGTCGACAACGGCGTCCTGCCCGAACCGAAGAACTTCATCAACCAGGTCCCGCACATCAGCTACGGACGCGGTGAGAAGGGACGGGACTACATCAAGAACCGTCGTGAGCAGATGGTGCGCAACCCGCTGTTCGCCGAGATGGAGTTCACCGACGACCCGGCCACGCAGGCCGAATGGCTGCCGCTGATGTTCGACGGCCGCGGCCCCGGGCAGGTCAACGGCATCTCCCGCACCCAGATCGGCACCGACGTCGACTTCGGATCGCTCTCCCGCCAGCTGCTGCGCTACATGGCCGACAAGGGCGCGACGATCCGCACGAGCCACCAGGTCACCGACCTCGACCGCTCCTCCGACGGCTGGACCGTCACCGTGCGCGACCTCCTCTCGCGGGAGACCCACAGGATCGGGGCGAAGTTCGTCTTCATCGGCGCCGGCGGCGGCGCCCTCCCGCTGCTCCAGAAGTCCGGCATCCCCGAGGGTCGCGGCTACGGCGGCTTCCCCGTCTCCGGCATCTTCCTCCGCACCGCCAACCCCGACCTCGTCGCCCGCCACCAGGCGAAGGTCTACGGCCAGGCGTCCTTCGGCGCCCCGGCGATGTCGGTGCCCCACCTCGACACCCGCGTCGTCGACGGCGATGAGTACCTGCTCTTCGGCCCCTACGCCGGGTTCTCCCCGAAGTTCCTCAAGCAGGGCCGCTTCACCGACCTGCCGTTCTCCGTGCGCGGCAACAACCTCGGCACGATGCTCGGCGTCGCGAAGGACAACACCGACCTCGTCACCTACCTCCTCTCGGAGCTCGCGTCCTCGAAGAAGGCCCGCTTCGAGTCGATGAACGAGTTCATCCCCTCCATCGACCCCTCGGACTGGGAGTTCATCCAGGCCGGTCAGCGCGTCCAGGTGATGAAGAACGTCCCGGGCAAGGGCGGCGTCCTCGGCTTCGGCACGGAGCTCGTGTCCTCGGCCGACGGCTCGATCGCCGCCCTCCTCGGCGCCTCTCCCGGAGCGTCGACGGCCGTGGCGATCATGCTCGGTCTGCTCAAGACGTGCTTCCCGCGTCAGTACGACGGCTGGGAGCCGGCGCTCAAGGACATGGTGCCCTCGCTCGGCCGTGACCTCGCCGACGACGAGACCCTGCTCACCGAGCTCTCCGAGTACACCGCCCGCACCCTGCAGCTCATCTGAGGCCCTGCGCCTCATCGGAGACTCTGCAGCTCCTCTGCGCAGCTCCTCTGCCGCCCTGCCGCTCGTCCGAGCCGCAGGGCGGCAGTCGTCTGTGAGTCCGAGAGCCCTACAGCTCGACCTGCCGGTTGACGTCCTTGTAGAGCAGGTAGCGGAAGGGTCCGGGACCACCGGCGTAGCAGGCCTGGGGGCAGAACGCGCGCATCGAGATGAAGTCGCCCTCCTGGACCTCGACCCAGTCGCCGTTGAGGCGGTAGACGGCCTTGCCCTCGAGGACGTAGAGCCCGTGCTCCATCTCGTGCGTCTCCGCGAACGGGATGACCGCGCCGGGTTCGAACGTCACGATGTTGACGTGCATGTCGTAGGCGAGGTTCGCCGGATCGAGCGGCCGCGTCGTCCGCCACCGGTTGTCGGTGCCCGGCATCGCCGCGGGCTCGACGTCGGCCTCGTTGCCGAAGGCCGCCTCCGGGGTCAGCCCCGCAACCGGCTGGTAGCGCTTGCGCACCCAGTGGAAGCGGGCCGCCTCGGTGCCGGTCGAGCGCGCACTCCACGCCGAGGCGGCCGGCAGGTACGCGAACCCGCCGGGGGTGAGCACGTGCTCGGTGCCCTCGTGGGTGACGGTGAGCTCGCCGGCCATGAGGAAGAGGAAGCCCTCAACCTCGGGCTGCGGCTCCGGGGCCTCCGACCCGCCGCCGGGAGCGACCTCGAGGATCGTCTGCGAGAACGTCACCGCACCCCCGGCCACCGGCTTCGAGAGCACCCATGAGCGCGTGTCCGTCCACTCCGGCAGCGCCGAGGTGACGATGTCGCGCAGGACGCCGCGCGGGATGACGGTGTAGGCCTCGGTGACGATCGCCCGGTCGGTGAGCAGATCGGTCTGCGGCGGGTGTCCCCCGGTCGGGGCCCAGTAGGTGGTCATGCGTGCGTCTCCTTCGTCGTCGTGGACAGCGGCTCACCGGTCAGCGTTCCCGTCCGGGCCAGCAGCTCGAGGTCGCCGGCCGACAGATCGGTGCGCTCGGCGATGTCGTCGGGGGTGTGGGCGCCGCAGGTGAGGCCGCGGCTGAGGTAGCGGGCGAGCGCCTTCGCCGTCGCGGGTTCGTCGAGGACCGCCGAATCCGTCGCGTGGACGTAGTTGCGCAGGCGGGCGGCGGCGAGTTCGAGGCCCTCCCGGTAGAACCGGAAGGTCGCGAGGAACCGGGTCGGCAGCTGGTGCGGGTGCATGTCCCAGCCCTGGTAGATGCCGCGGCGCAGGTGGCGGCGGACGAGGCGGGCGTGGAGGCTCCACGCCTGGTGCATCGCCTCGGGGTCGCCGACCGGGAGGATGTTCGTCGACCCGTCGGAGAGGTGGACCCCGGTCCCGGCGACGGCGAGGAGCATCTGGTTCTTCGCGAAGTCCGCGACCGGGTGCTCCATCGACTGGTAGGCTGCGGCGATGCCGAGCGACGCCGAGTAGTCGTACGTCCCGTAGTGGAGGGAGGTGATCCGGCCCTGCCCGGCGTCGAGCGTCCGGGTCAGCGGCACCGTGCCGTCGGCGCCGAGGACGATCTGCGGGGTCTCGACCTGGACCTCGAAGGTGATCGATCCGGCGGGCAGGCCGTGCTCCTCCTCGAGGCTGCGCACCGCGAGCACCATGGCGCTGACCTGGTCGACGGTGCTCACCTTCGGCAGGGTGAGCACGAGCCCGGTCGGCAGTGCTCCCCCGTTCGCGGCGAGCACCTCGGTGACGAAGAGGTCGAGCGTGCGCAGTCCGCGCGCCCGGGTCGCTGCCTCGAGCGATTTGAACCGGATGCCGACGAAGGCCGGCGCCCCGGCCTCGGCGCGACCGGCCACCGCGGTGCGCGCGGCGGCGATGACGGCCGCGTCCTCGGCGGCGTCGCCCTGGCTGCCGAAGCCGTCCTCGAAGTCGATGCGCAGATCCTCGATCGGCTCGGTCGCAAGCTTCGTCGTCACCGCCTCGGCGAGCTGCTCGGCCTCCCGGGCGACCTGGTGGAGGCTCGGCGGGACGGCCCCGAAGCTCTCCCCCATCTCCTTGCGGGAGGCGACGATGACGCGTTCGGCCAATTGGACCATGCCGCCGCCGGCCTCGACGGCCGCCAGCGCCTGCTCACTCCACTCCCGCGGCAGCGTCGGGGTGACCTGGTGACCTGGGACGTAGACCGTGTGGATGGGCTGGCGGACGTCCCGATCGCCCGGATAACGCGTGCTCAGCACCTCGTCGGTGTCCGTGAGGAGAGCATCGATGTCATCGAGCGTGGATTGCTTCACTGTTCCTCTTTCCCTGTCTGTCGGTGCGAGCCCGGCCACGATGCCGGGACCACCCCATTGTCGCTCATGTCTGATCTCTGCGCCCTCCCGCTCACTTCGACACCGAGGCGACCGCCTCGGCGACCCTGCTCGCGACCTCCGGGTCGAAGACGGAGGGGATGACGTAGCCGGGGTGGAGGTCCTCGGGTGCGATGCACGAGGCGATCGCGTCGGCGGCGGCGACCATGATGTTCTCGTCGACATCGGTGGCCTCGGCGTCGAGGAGGCCGCGGAAGATGCCGGGGAACGCGAGGACGTTGTTGATCTGGTTGGGGTAGTCGCTGCGCCCGGTGGCGACGACCGCGGCGTGCTTGAGCGCCTCGGCGGGGTCGACCTCCGGATCGGGGTTGGCCATCGCGAAGACGAGGGCGCCCTCGTTCATCGCCGCGATGTCGGCGCCGTCGAGGATGTTCGGGGCGGAGACGCCGATGAAGACGTCCGCGCCGACGACCGCCTCCTTGAGCGTTCCGGTGAACCCCTCGGGGTTGGTGTTCTCCTGCAGCCACCGCTTGTGCTCGGTGTCGACCGTCGAGTTCGGGCCGATCGCCCCGTCGCGTCCGCACGCGATGATCGTCCGGGCGCCGGCGACCTGGAGGAGGCGGATGATGGCGTGGCCGGCGGCGCCGACGCCGGAGACGACGATGCGGACGTCGCCGATGTCCTTGCCGACGACGGTGAGCGCGTTCTTCAGCGCCGCGAGCGTGACGATGCCCGTGCCGTGCTGGTCGTCGTGGAAGACGGGGATGTCGAGTTCCTCGCGCAGGCGCCGTTCGATCTCGAAGCAGCGGGGCGCGGAGATGTCCTCGAGGTTGATCCCCCCGTAGGCCGGGGCGATCGCCTTGCAGATCGCGATGATCTCCTCGGTGTCCTTCGTGTCGAGGGCGACCGGCCACGCGTCAACCCCGGCGAACTGCTTGAAGAGCACGGCTTTGCCCTCCATGACCGGCATCGCGGCCTCGGGGCCGATGTCGCCGAGGCCGAGGACGGCCGTGCCGTCGGTGACGACGGCGACGGTGTTGCGCTTGATCGTCAGGCGCCTCGCGTCGTCCTTGTTCTCCGCGATCGCCTTGCACACGCGGGCGACCCCGGGGGTGTAGGCGCGGGAGAGGTCGTCGCGGTTGCGCAGCGGGACCTTCGGGGTCGATTCGAGCTTCCCGCCGAGGTGGAGGAGGAAGGTGCGGTCGGAGACCTTCCTGACGTCGACGCCGGGCAGGGACCCGAGTTCGCTCGCGACCTCCTCGGCGTGGGGGACGTCGCGGGTGTCGGCGCTGACGTCGATGACGACGGTGTCGGGGGTGGATTCGACGACGTCGAGCGCGGTGATGCCGGCTCCCGTCTTCGCCGCGGCCGCGACGAGGTCGGACGTCGACGACTGGCCGACGGCGGTGGCGACGCGCAGGGTGATGGAGTATCCGGGACTGGGAACAGCCATGACTGTCATCCTCTCTGATGGAATCATTTCCGTATTATGGATGTTAGCTTCTGTATTGCGGAATATCTAGCGGGCGGCGGCGGCGAACGGAAACTTTCTTCCATTCGACGCTAGACTGTGCGGAAGTGTCGCCCACTTCAAGGAAGAGGACAACGGATGACCACGAACGACGCCGAGACCCCTGCGGTCCGCCAGACCAAGGGCGGAGTCCAATCCGTCGAACGCGCATTCGGCCTCCTCGAGTGCATCGCGAACTCCGCCGGCTCGGCGACGCTCAGCCACATCGCCGCCGACGTCAACCTGCCGCTGCCGACGATCCACCGTCTGCTCGGCACGCTCGTCAGCCTCGGCATCGTCCGGCAGCTGCCCAACCGCGGGTACGCGCTCGGCCCCGGACTCGTCCGCCTCGGCAACCTCGCCGGCGCGCAGCTCGGCGCGATCGCCCGCCCCCACCTGCGCACCCTCGTCGCCGAACTCGGGGAGTCGGCGAACGTCGCGACCCTCGACGGCGACATGGTCGTCTACGTCGATCAGGTCGCCTCGGAGCGGCAGATGCGGATGTTCACCGAGGTGGGCCGCCGCACGCACATGCACGACACAGGAGTCGGCAAGGCGATCCTCGCGCAGCTCGACCCCGCGCAGGTCCGCAGCATCGTCGCGACCGCCGGGATGCCGACGCCGACCGAGCACAGCATCGGCACCCTGGAGGAGCTCGAGGCCGAACTCGACCGGATCCGGGAGCGCGGGTACTCGATCGACGAGCAGGAGCAGGAGCTCGGCGTCCGCTGCTTCGCGATGTCGGTGCCCGGCGCCCCCTCGCCGCTCGCGATCTCCGTGTCCGGTCCGATCAGCCGCGTCGACGACGACTTCGCCGCCCGCGCGATCCCGCTCCTGCGCTCGGTCGCCGAGCAGATCGCCGCGGACATGCAGCCCGGGGCCTGAGCCTCAGGAGTCCCCGCCGGCGGTGCCCGAGGTGCCCGCTGTGACCTCGCTGAGGCGGTACTTCGCCGCGGCCTCGACCGGTGCTCCCCGGTCGACCTCGCCGCGGTCGGCGAGGAGCTGCAGGGTGCGCACGACCATCGAGTGCGCGTCGATCCTGAAGTGCCTGCGCGCCGCGGCCCGGGTGTCGGAGAAGCCGAAGCCGTCGGCGCCGAGCGTCGCGAAGTCCTGGGTGAGGAACGGCCGGAGGAGATCGGGCTGGGTCGAATCGAAGTCGCTCGTCGCGATGATCGGCCCCGGCTCCGACCCGAGGCGCCGGCGCACATACGGCACGCGCGGCTCCGCCGCGACGTCGACGAGACGCTGCGCCTCGCAGTCGAGCGCCTCACGGCGCAGCTGCGCCCACGACGTCACCGACCACACGGCCGCGTCGACGCCCCAGTCGGCGGCGAGCAGCTCGCGGGCCTCGAGCGCCCACGGCACGGCCACGCCCGAGGCGAGCAGCTGAGCCTGCGGCCGCCCAGTGTCGGCGTCGGACGGCTCACCGGCCCCCGCCTCGGCGATGCGGTGGATGCCGGCGAGGATCCCCTCGACGTCGACGCCTTCGGGCTCGGCCGGCTGGAGCATCGGCTCGTTGTAGACGGTGAGGTAGTACATGACGTTGCGCTCGTCGTCGCCGAGGTCGTGCTCGCCGTACATCCGGTGGAGGCCGTCGCGGACGATGTGGGCGATCTCGTAGCCGTACGCGGGATCGTAGATCCGCAGCGCCGGGTTCGTCGCCGCGAGCACCGGCGAGTGCCCGTCGGCGTGCTGGAGCCCCTCCCCGGTCAGGGTCGTCCGCCCCGCGGTCGCGCCGATGATGAACCCGCGGGTCATCTGGTCCGCCGCCGCCCAGAACGCGTCGCCGGTGCGCTGGAAGCCGAACATCGAGTAGAAGACGTAGATCGGGATCATCGGCTGCCCATGCGTCGAATACGCGGTGCCCGCCGCGGTGAACCCGGCCGCCGCCCCCGCCTCGTTGATGCCGACGTGGAGGAGCTGCCCGGTCGGGGCCTCCTTGTAGGAGAGGAAGAGCTCCCGGTCGACGGCGAGGTAGTTCTGGCCGTTGGGGTTGTAGATCTTCGCCGTCGGGAAGAACGCGTCGATGCCGAAGGTGCGGGCCTCGTCGGGGATGATCGGCACGATCCGCTCGCCGACGCCCTTCTCGCGCATGAGGTCCTTGAGGAGGCGGACGAAGGCCATCGTCGTCGCCGCCTGCTGGTGGCCCGAGCCCTTCTTAGCCTGCGCGAACGCCTTGTCGCTGACCGCGGGCAGGGCGATCTGCGAGCGGGAGCGCCGCCGTTCGGGGACGAAGCCGCCGAGGCTCCGCCGCTTCTCGAGAAGGTACTCGATCGCCTCGTCGCCCGCGCCCGGATGATAGTAGGGCACGGCGCAGGGATCGTCGTCGATGACCTTGTCGCTGATCGGGATGTCCATCCGGTCGCGGAAGACCTTGATGTCGGCGGCGGTGAACTTCTTCATCTGGTGCGTGGCATTGCGCGACTCGAAGCTCGTGCCCAGCCCGTAGCCCTTGACCGTCTGGACGAGGATGACCGTCGGCCTGCCGGTCACCGCGACTGCCCGATCGTAGGCGGCGTAGACCTTCTGGTAGTCGTGGCCGCCGCGCTTGAGGTTCCAGATGTCGTCGTCGCTCAGGTGCTCGACGAGGCTCTTCGTCACCGGTGAGCGGCCGAAGAAGTTGTCGCGGATGAACCCGCCGGACTCGGCCTTGAACGTCTGGTAGTCCCCGTCGAGGGTCTCGTTCATGATGCGCACGAGCTCTCCCGTGCGATCGGCGGCGAGCAGCTCGTCCCATTCGCGGCCCCAGAGGACCTTGATGACGTCCCAGCCGGCCCCGGTGAAGGTCGCCTCGAGCTCCTGGACGATCTTGCCGTTGCCGCGCACCGGCCCGTCGAGGCGCTGGAGGTTGCAGTTGACGACGAAGGTGAGGTTGTCGAGCCCCTCGTTCGCCGCGAGCTGGAGGGCCCCGCGCGATTCGGGCTCGTCCATCTCCCCGTCGCCGAGGAAGGCCCACACCCGCTGGTCGCTCGTGTCGGCGATGCCCCGGTGGTGGAGGTAGCGGTTCATCTGCGCCTGGTAGATCGCGTTGATCGGGCCGAGGCCCATCGACACGGTCGGGAACTGCCAGAACTCGGGCATGAGCCGCGGATGCGGATACGAGCTCAGGCCGTTCGGAGCCCGGGACGCCTCCTGTCGGAAGCCGTCGAGCTGGGCCTCCGTGAGCCTGCCCTCGAGGAACGCCCGGGAGTACATCCCCGGGGATGCGTGGCCCTGGAAGAAGACCTGGTCGCCGCCGCCGGGATGGTCCTGGCCGCGGAAGAAGTTGTTGAGCCCGATCTCGTAGAGGGTCGCGGCCCCGGCATACGTCGAGATGTGGCCGCCGACGGAGACGTCGGGGCGCTGCGCGCGGTGGACGAGCATCGCGGCGTTCCAGCGCAGCCACTTCCGGTAGCGGCGCTCGAGCCTCTCGTCACCGGGGTAGGCCGGCTCCTGGTCGGCGGGAATCGTGTTGACGTAGTCGGTCGTCGTGACCTTGGGCGCGGCCACGGAGTTCGTCGCCGCGCGGCGGCGCAGCGCCTCCATGATCTCTCCGGCCCGCGCGGTGCCGCGGGCGGCGACGAGTCCCTCCCAGGACTCGAGCCATTCGTCGACCTCCTCGTCGGCGGGACTCGTGGACAGGGCGGCATCAGGGCGTGATGACAGTGCGGTCATAGGGGTTTGCCTCTCAGTGGCCCACCGCGTAAAGGGGCGGGTCCGAAGGGTGCGGCACCGAGGCGGGACGGCGCAGGTTCGGCCGTCCCGCCTCGGCGGTGATGGGAACGGGTCAGCAGAACCCGGCGATGTTCGTCCAGGCGCTCTTCGACTCCTCCACCCCGTCACGGGTGAAGGTCGCCTCGATGAGGCCGTAGGGACGGTCGGCGACGATGAAGACCTCGTTCGGGTTCTCGAGGCCGAAGCGCTCGATGTCGTAGAGGAAGTGGTGCTTGTTCGGGCACGAGAAGCGGATCTCGTCGATCTCCGGGACCTCGCTGATGACCCTCTCGCCCATCATGTAGAGGGTCTGCTGGAGGGCCTTCGAGTAGTGGTCGGTGAACGCCTCGAGGATGATGCCCTTGACCTTCTCATACGTCTGGTCGAAGTCGAGGTCCGTGGTGTTGTAGATCCACCGGGTGGCGATGTCGGTCGCCAGGATCCGGTCCTCGGTCTCCGGCAGGGACGTGTACTTGTCCTTCGGGTAGCCGACGAAGCCCGACTCCGTCGTCTTGAGCACCGTGAGGTCGCGGAAGCCGGAGATCAGCGTGTCCGTGTCGCCGTCGCGGGTGAGCACGACCGTGCGGATCTCCGGGGCCGCCCGGTAGAACGAGTGGTCGTGGTCGTTGATGCGGTCCCAGCCGAACTCCTCGGCCTCCCAGCGTCCGCCGCTCACCCAGTCGAAGCTGCCGGTGAAGTGGTCGGCGAGCCCGAGGAGGAACTGCTCGGGCGAGGACACGCCGAGCTCCTTGGCCTTCGCGAAGATCGTGTTCTTCTGGGTGTCGGTGGCGACGACGTGCTCGTTGTCGCCCTCGGTGTGCGCGGTCTCGAAGTCGCCCCACAGCTGGGAGGTGACATTGAGGTCGCGGATCTCATGGCGGTCCGAGTCGCGGTAGACCCGCATGAGTCGGTTCTCCGCCTTGCCGTACTGGTTCGTCGTCAGTTTCACAGTGCTCATTGCGTACTCCTCGTAGTGCCGCCGCGCGTGCGCGACAGCCCGGATATCTGACGAGGCCGCCGGTTGTCTCCCGGTCGGCTTCGGCGGTTTGTTGAGGATGGAGATCCTGCAGGGGGCCTGCTTCCCCTGATGACGATGTGCGGGCCTCAGCTGCCCCGATACGTGCTGTAGGCGAAGGGGCTGAGCAGAAGCGGGATGTGGTAGTGGGTCTCGCCCGGGGCGACGGTGAAGTCGATCGTCACCTGCGGGTGGAAGTGGTCCTGGCCGCGGGCGGTGAAGTACTCGCCGGTGCCGAAGACGATCCGGTACGTGCCGGGATCGAGGGTCTCGGGGCCGAGTTCGGAGACCCGCCCGCCGGCGTCCGTGCGCGCCTGCGCGAGCGTCTCCTCACCGCTGAGCAGCGTCACGGCGAGGTCGGCGGCGGGGGTGCCGGCGGTCGAGTCGAGGGCGTGGGCGGAGATGAAGCTCACGAGAGGATTCCTTCCAGTCGGATGACGGCGATCTCGATGAGCTGAGCGCCCACCTCGGCGATCTCCTCGTCATCGGAATTGGCCATCCGGCGGTCGAGTTCGGAGAGGATCTCCGCAGGCGTGCGGCCCGCGGCGCGGATGAGGAAGACCCGGTCGAAGCGCTCCTCGTACGCGGCGTTGCCGGCGCGCAGACGCTCTTCGACGTCGGTCTCGAGCGCGCCGAGGCCCGCCTGCTCACGGGAGGAATGGGCCGCCTCGGCGGAGTCGCCTTCGGCCTTCTCCCCGATCCGGGGATGATGGGCCAGCGCGGCCTCGATCTCCTGCGGCTGCAGGGGCGAGGCGGCGGTGCGGGCGAACTCGGCGGCCGCCGCGACCGACTCGAAGGGGCGACCGGCGACGACGGTGTCGATCCAGCGGTCGACGTCGAGGCACGGGCGCACCACGTCGCGGGCCTCGCCCGCCGGCAGCCGATCGAATTCGATCAGGTCCACATCGACCTCGTTTCGCATCTCGGAAGTTCTCTTCCATTCGTTTCCACGAGTGTGGCCTGCCTCTCGCCGGGATGTCAAATCCTTTTTCCGCACCGCGCAGTCGATTTCGGAAAGTTTCTTCCGTATCATGAACAGCGACGGCGCCGATCGCGGTGCCATCGACAGTGGTGTCGAGAGAATCGGTGAGGTTGAATGTGGCTATGACTCCGACGATCGTCTGCGCCCCCGATTCCTTCAAGGGCTCCGCCGGCGCACCCGCGGCCGCGGCGGCGCTCGCGCGCGGGGCCCGGCAGGCCTTCCCGGCCGCGACGATCACCGAGCTGCCCTTCGCCGACGGCGGCGAGGGCACCCTCGAGGCCCTCCTCGCGGTGTGGGGAACGCCGGCGCGCACCGTCGACGTCGTCGACGCCCTCGGCCGTCCGACGACCGCCCGCTACGGGCTCTCCGCCGATGGCAGGACCGCGGTCATCGAAGCCGCCCAGGCCAACGGCCTCCCCCAGGTCTCCGACGTCCCCCTCGACCCCGAACGCGCCGGCACGTACGGCGTCGGCCTCATCGCCGCCCAGGTGCTTAACGACGGCGTCGACGAGATCCTCCTGTGCATCGGCGGCTCGGCGAGCACCGACGGCGGCGCCGGGATCGTCGCGGCCCTCGGCGCCGCCCTCACCGACTCCGCCGGGGAGCCGATCGCCCCCGGCGGCGGCGGACTCTCCGGACTCGCCGCCGTCGACGCCTCCGGTCTCGACCCGCGCGCCCGCACCGTGTCGTGGCGCATCGCCGTCGACGTCGACAATCCGCTCACCGGCCCGCGCGGGGCAGCGGCCGTCTTCGGCCCGCAGAAGGGCGCCGACGCCGCGACCGTGACGCGCCTCGATGACAACCTCGCCCATTTCGCCGAGGTGCTCGGCAGCGAGCATGCCGCGACCCCCGGGTTCGGGGCGGCCGGGGGGATCCCGCTGGCGCTCACCGCGCTCCTCGGCGCCGAGGTCGTCCCGGGCTCGCGCATGGTCGCCGAGGCGGTCGGGCTCACCGAGGCCCTCGCCGGCGCCGACCTCGTCCTCACCGGCGAGGGATCGTTCGACTCCCAGTCTCTCGGGGGCAAGGTCGTCGCGGCCGTGCGGGACCACAGCCCTGCCTCGGCGAGCATCATCGTCGTCGCCGGACGCGTCGGACTCACCCCCGCCGAGTGCCGGGAGGCCGGCATCACCGCCGCGCTCTCGATCGCGCCCGGACCGGCGGACCTCCCCGAACTCTCGGCACGCGCCGAGGAGCTCATCGAAGCGACCGCCGCGCACGCGTGTGCGCTCGTGGCGGCCGGACACCAACAGAAAGGGCACTGATCATGGCGAACACACTCACTGTCGGACAGCAGGCACCGGACTTCTCCCTGCAGGATGCGAACGGACGGACCCATTCGAAGGCGGACCTGAGCGGCAAGCGCTTCATCCTCTACTTCTACCCGAAGGCGGCGACGCCGGGCTGCACGACCGAGGCGTGCGACTTCCGCGACAACCTCGCGTCGCTGACCGCGGCGGGCTTCGAGGTGCTCGGGGTCTCCCCCGACGGCCCCGAGGCGCTCCAGGCCTTCGCCGCAGACGAATCGCTGACCTTCCCGCTGCTCTCCGACCCGGATGCGGCCGTCGCGAAGGCCTACGGCAGCTACGGGGAGAAGACCATCGGCGATCGGACCGTCGAGGGCACGCTGCGCTCGACCTTCGTCGTCGACGAGTCGGGTGCGCTCAGCCTCGCCGAGTACAACGTCTCCGCCGACGGCCACGTCCGCCGCCTCCGCGAGACCCTCGACGTCTGACCCGAGACGTCTGACCCGAGACAGCCCTCCGGGCGCTCAGCCGCGTGACTGAGCGCCCGGAGGGCTGTTCAGGCGGGATCGCTCGGCGCTCAGCGAGCGGTGAGGAGCCTGCCGTGCGGGACAGTGAAGTCGACGGGAGCACCGCCGAGCAGCGTGTCGGTGACCCGGCCGCGGACGACGCGCTGATCGTACGCGGTGATCTGGTTGCGGTGGTAGAGCTCGGTCGCCGACACCGTCCACTCCTCGTCGGGAGCGAAGACGGCGAAGTCGGCGTCGCCGCCCACGGCGATCGCGCCCTTGCCCGTGACACGGGCGACGGCGGCCGGGGCCGCGGACATCCAGCGGACCACCTCGGCGAGATCGATGCCGCGCCGCGCCGCCTCCGTCCACACGAGCGAGAGGCCGAGCTGCAGGGACGAGATCCCGCCCCACGCGGCACCGAAGTCACCGGAGTCGAGGAGTTTGAGCTCGGCCGTCGACGGCGAGTGGTCGGAGACGATGCAGTCGATGGTCCCGTCGATGAGTCCCTGCCACAGCGCCTCGCGGTTGGACTCCTCCCGGATCGGCGGGCAGCACTTGTGGGTCGTCGCCCCGTCGGGGATCTCCTCGGCGGTGAGGACGAGGTAGTGCGGGCACGTCTCGACGGTGAGCCTCACCCCCTCGGCCTTCGCCGCGGCGATCTGCGGCAGGGCGTCGGCCGAGGACAGGTGGAGGATGTGGGCCCGCCCGCCGGTCTCCCGCGCCGCCTCGATGACGTGGGCGATCGCGACGTTCTCGGCCTCGCGCGGACGCGAGGCGAGGAAGTCGGCGAACTTCTGGCCGTGCGCCGTCGGCGCCGTGGCCATGACTCCGTGGTCCTCGGCGTGGACGATGAGGAGACCGTCGAAGCTCGCGATCTCGGCGAGGTCGGCCGTCATCTCCGCAGGCGTCAGCGGCGGGAACTCCTCGACTCCGGAGTCCTCGAGGAAGCACTTGAACCCGTAGACTCCGGCGTCGTGGAGGGGGCGCAGATCGTCGCGGTTGCCGGGGATCGCCCCACCCCAGAAGCCGACGTCGACGAAGGCCTTGGGACCGGCGACGGCCCGCTTCGTCTCCAGCGCCGCGACGTCGACGGTCGGCGGCAGGGAGTTGAGCGGCATGTCGACGATCGTCGTCACCCCGCCGGCGGCCGCGGCCCGGGTCGCCGAGGCGAATCCCTCCCACTCGCTGCGGCCGGGGTCGTTGACGTGGACGTGGGTGTCGACGAGCCCGGGCAGGAGCACGCGGGTGTCGTCGACCTCGACGATCCGCGTGTCCGCCGAGGCGGTCGCCGCAAGGTCCTCGCCGTCGGCGGCGACCGCGACGATGACGCCGTCCCTGACCGCCACCTCGGCGGGTCCGACGCCTGCGGGCAGGATCGCCCGGCGGGCGCGGATGATGAGATCGACCGCCTCGGTGCCGGTCCCGGCATCGGTCGCAGTGGTGGGTGTGCTCATGGATTCCTCCTCAGTGTCCCGACGACTCAGTGTCCCGGCGACTCAGTGTCCCGCCGACCGTCGGCTGCCCCGCTCACGGGGCCATGGTATACCGAAGCACCGGTGCGGTGCTCCTCACTTCGCCGCGACGAGCTCGCTCAGCGGGGTGAGCGCCGTCGGGGCATCGGCCGGGGTCTGCGCGAGGACGTCGAACTCGTTGATCGCGTCGAGCGCGAGACCCATCGAGATGTTCGTGACGCGCTCGAGGATGATCTCGACGACGACGGGCACCTGGTGCTCCTCCATGAGCTCCTTGGCCACCCGCAGACCCTCGCCGATGAGCTCGGGGTCCTCGACGCGCAGCGCCTTGCAGCCGAGCCCCTGCGCGACGGCGACGTGGTCGACGCCGTAGCCCGCGGACTCCCCGGAGGCGTTGATGTTGTCGAAGGCGAGCGAGACCTGATAGTCCATCTCGAATCCGCGCTGCGACTGCCGGATGAGGCCGAGGTAGGAGTTGTTGACGACGACGTGGACGTAGGGGATCTTGTGCTGCGCCCCGACGGCGAGCTCCTCGATCATGAACTGGAAGTCGTAGTCGCCGGAGAGCGCGACGACCGTCTCCCCCGGTTTGCCCTTCGCGACGCCGAGCGCCGCCGGTCCCGTCCAGCCGAGCGGACCCGCCTGGCCGGCGTTGATCCAGTGCCGGGGCCGGTAGACGTGGAGCATCTGCGCGCCCGCGATCTGGCTGAGCCCGATCGTCGAGACGTACGTGACGTCCTCGCCGAAGGCCGCGTTCATCTCCTGGTAGACGCGCTGCGGCTTGATCGGCTTCTCCGTGTAGTTCGTCTTCCGGTGCTCCGTCGCCTTCCGCGCCGTGCACTGGCCGGCCCACTCCGTGAAGTCCGGCAGCGCCGCGGCGCCCGTGCGTGCCCGCGCGGCCGCGAGCAGGGCGTCGAGGGCGGCACCGGCGTCGGAGACGACGCCGTAGTCCGGCGCGAAGACGCGCCCGATCTGCGTCGGCTCGATGTCGATGTGGACGAACGTCCGACCCTTGCGGTAGACGGCGAGGTCGCCGGTGTGGCGGTTGGCCCACCGGTTGCCGATGCCGATGACGAGGTCGGAGTCGAGGAACGAGGCGTTGCCGTAGCGCACATGCGTCTGGATGCCGACCATGCCGGCGGCCAGCGGGTGGCTGTCGGGGATCGTCCCCCAGCCCATGAGCGTCGGCGAGACGGGGATCGAGGTGAGCTCGGCGAATTCGACGAGGCGATCCGCGGCATCGGCATTGATGATCCCGCCGCCGGCGATGATGAGCGGGTGCTTCGCCGCGGCGATGAGATCGAGGATCTTCTCCGCCTGCGCCGAGGTGGCTGCCGGCTTGTCGACCCCGAGCGGTTCGTAGGTGTCGATGTCGAAGTCGATCTCCGTCTGCTGGACGTCGATCGGCAGGTCGATGAGGACGGGTCCGGGGCGGGCCGAGCGCATGAGCTGGAACGCCTTCTGGAACACGCCGGGCACCTGACCGGCTTCGAGGACGGTCTTCGCCATCTTCGTCACCGGTGCGGCGATCGCGGCGATGTCGACGGCCTGGAAGTCCTCCTTGTCGAGCACGGCCACCGGCGCCTGCCCGGTGATGCAGAGGATCGGCTGGGAGTCAGCGGCCGCGGCGTAGAGTCCGGTGATCATGTCCGTGCCGGCCGGGCCCGAGGTGCCCAGGCACACGCCGATGTTGCCGGCCGCTGCCCGGGTGTAGCCGTCGGCCATGTGCGAGGCGCCCTCGACGTGGCGGGCCAGCGTGTGGCGGATGCCGCCGTGGGCCCGCATCGCCGAGTAGAGCGGGTTGATCGCGGCACCGGGCAGGCCGAAGGTCTCGGTCGCGCCCTCCTTTTCGAGGATGAGGACGATCGCGTCGACTGCGCGCATTCTCGTCATCACGCCGCCCCTTCCTGAGCCGTGGTCTCCTGCGCCGCGGCGGTGTCGTCCGCGGCGGTGTCGCCCGAACCCGAGAGCTGTTCGACGACGGTGAGGAGACCCGAGTGGTCGAGGCCGCCGTTGCCCTGGGCGACGGTGGCGGCGACGAGCTGGGCGACGGCGGCGCCGAGCGGGATCGCCACGCCGGCCTCGCGGGCGGCGGCGGTGACGATGCCCATGTCCTTGTGGTGCAGCGCGAGGCGGAAGCCGGGGGCGAACTCGCGGTCGAGCATCTTCTGCCCCTTCTGCTCGAGCACCTTCGATCCGGCGAGACCGCCGCCGAGGACCTGGAGCGCGGAGGCGGTCTCGACGCCGTAGGCCTCGAGGAAGACGACCGCCTCGGCGAGGAGTCCGATGTTGCCGGCGACGATGAGCTGGTTCGCGGCCTTGACGGTCTGCCCCGAGCCCGAGGGTCCGACGCGGACGATCGTCTTGCCGACGGCGTCGAAGACATCCGCGGCGGCGTCGAAGTCGGCTTCCTCGCCGCCGACCATGATCGAGAGCACGCCGTCGATCGCGCCGGGCTCGCCGCCGGAGACGGGTGCGTCGAGCGGTTTGAGGCCGGCCTCCTTCGCCTGGGCGGCGAGATCCTTGGCGACATCGGGGCGGATCGTCGAGAAGTCGATCCACGTCGCACCGGCGTCAGCGGCGGCGAGGATGCCGTCGTCGCCGGTGAGCACGGCCTCGACATCGGGTGAGTCGGGGACCATCGTGATGATGAACTGGGCGCCGGCGACCGCCTCGGCGATCGAGTCCGCGGCCTCACCGCCGGCGGCGGCGAGCTCCTGCGCCTTCGCCGGGGTGCGATTGTAGCCGCGCACGGTGAAGCCGGCCTTGACGAGGTTCTTCGCCATCGGCAGTCCCATGATGCCGAGTCCGATGAATCCGATTGTTGTGCTCATGATGGAAGTCCTTACTGGTCGTAGTCGATGGGTCAGCGGGCGAGCCACGCGAAGGCGGTGTCGCGGTCCTGCTTGTACTCGAGGGCGATGCCGCCGGAGTAGCCGAGCTCGAGCGAGCGGGCGATCCAGGCCTCGAGCGGGAGCTGCCCGGTGCCCGGAGCCCCGCGGCCCTCGGCGTCGGCGATCTGGATGTGTCCGAAGCTCGCGGCCCCGGTCTCGATGGCCGCGGCGACGTCGTCGCCGTTGACGGCGAGGTGGTAGAAGTCGGCGAGGACGGCGATGTTCTCCGTCCCCGCGGCCCGCACCTGGTCGACGACGGCGGCGGCCTCGGCCGCGGTCTTGAGCGGGTAGGCCTCGGCCCCGGAGATCGGCTCGACGAGGACGGTGCCCTCGACCGCGGCGGCGACGACGGCGAGGTTCTCCAGTGCCACGGCGTCCTGCTCCTCCGGGGTCGAGTCTGCGAGCCTGAGGCCGTAGAGGGCGTTGAACGCCCGGCAGCCGGTGCGGCGGCTGATCTCGGCGACGATGGCCGCGTTCGCGGCGACGTCGGCCTGCGCGCCGGGGATCGAGATCATCCCGCGGTCGCCGCCGGCCATGTCGCCGGCCCAGAAGTTCAGCCCCTTGAGCTCGACTCCGGCGTTCTCGAGCGAGGCGACGAAGGCGTCGACCTCGTCCTGGCTCGGGGTCGGGTTGCCGTCGAAGGGCCACCAGAACTCGACCTTGTCGAAGCCTGCGTCCTTCGCCGCCTGGGCGCGCTCGAGCACCGGGAGTTCGGTGAGCAGGGTGGAGCAGTTGAGGATGTAGCTGTCTGCCTGAGTGAAGTCGAACGACATCGGGGTCTCCTTCGCGACTCTGCGAGTTTCCATATTACGGAAGTTAGTTTCCGTTGGATGAAATCAGCATACGCATCGTCGGCGCGGAGAGTCAAGACCCCTGCACCGGAGACTCAGCCCTTGACGAGCTCGCCGTCGATCCACACGCGGGAGACGTCGGCGGGGGTGCCGAGGGCGAAGATCTTCGCCAGCGCATCCTCATCGGAGCCCGCATGCGCGATGCCGACGTCGAGCGGCTGCCCGGCCGCCGGGTCGATCCACACGGCGTCGAAGCGCTTGCCCACCGACAGGTCGCCGACCTCGGCGTCCAGCCCGAGCGCTGCGGCCCCGGCCGTCGTCGCAAGGTGAAGGAGGTGCGTCGACGTCAGCGGGACGCCTCCGGCCGGGTCGAGCTGCTGCATGAAGTACGCCTGCACGCCCTCCTTGAGCAGGGAGAACCCGATGCCGGCGCCGACGTCGGAGCCGAGCGCGACCGGAACCCCGGCGTCGAGGTGGCGGCGCAGCGGGAAGAATCCGCTCGCGAGGGCGGAATTCGACGTCGGGCAGTGCGCGGCCGCAGCCCCGACCTCGGCCATCCGCGTCAGCTCCCGGTCGGTGGGGTGGACGTTGTGGGCGAGGATCGTCTGCGCGCCGAGCAGCCCGGCCCGATCGTAGGTGTCGAGGTAGTCGCGGGACTCGGGATGGATCTCTGCGACCCCGGTGATCTCGTCGCGGTTCTCGTTGAGGTGGGAGGTCACCCAGATGCCCGGGTTGTCCCTGACGAGACCGCCGCCGGCGGCGAGCAGCTCGGGTCCGGCGGAGAAGGAGAACCGCGGGGTCACCGCGAAGCGCAGCCGTCCTCTCCCGTGCCAGCGGTCGATGAGCTCCTGGCTCTCGGCCACCGAGCGGTCGACGTCGGTGAGGAGGACCTCGGGGAGGTTGCGGTCGCTGGTGACCAGTCCCGTCGTCATCCTCAGCCCCACCTCGGCGGCGGAGGCGAAGAGGATGTCGACGGCGGAGGCGAAGTGCGATCCGAAGACCATCGCCGAGGTGGTCCCCGCCGAGGTCAGGCCGGTGAGGAACTCGTGGGCCACGGCACGGGCGTAGGCGTCGTCGCCGAGCTTCGACTCCTCGGGCAGGGCCGCCTCGTCGAGCCAGTCGAGGAGCGGCTTGCCGAGGTGGCCGATCGCCCGGACCTGCGGGTAGTGGACGTGGGTGTCGACGAACCCGGGCAGGAGGACCCCTGAGCGGAGGTCGACGACCTCGGCGTAGGGGTGGCGCTCCCGCGCGGTCGCGAAGTCGGTGCGGGCGACGATGCGGCCGGCGTCGACGACGAGCGCGACATCGGCGTCGCTGCGCAGGGTGCCGCCGGTGAACGGATCGGTCGGGGTGTCGAGGATGCGGGCACGGAAGATCTGCATGGGGTGGACTCCTGAAGTCTGGAAGGTGGAATGGATCGGGTCAGGGCAGGCGGCTGAGCAGGTCGCCGGCGACGCTCACGGCGATCGTCGCCGGGCGCTTGCCGCTGACTGCGGGCAGGCCGATCGGGCACATGATCGTGTCGACGGCCTCGGGCGCATGCCCTTCGGTCTGGAGGGCCCGGCGGAAGCGCTGCCATTTCGCGCTCGAGCCGATGAGGCCGATGGAGCCTAAGTCTCCGCGCGTGAGCGCGGCGGCGCAGAGGTGGAGGTCCTCGGCGTGGTCGTGGGTCATGATGAGCACGTGCGCGCCGGCGGGCAGGCTCATCAGCACCTCTTCGCCGACGACGGCGAAGTGGCGGGTCACGGCGGCCACCGGGGCTTCGAGATGGTCGAGTTCGCTCAGCTGCTCGGGCCGCGAATCGGACACATGGAGGTCGATGTCGTGGCGGGAGAGAATGCGGGTGAGTTCGAGCCCGATGTTGCCGATCCCGAAGATCGCGACGACGGCGGGCACGGGCAGCGGTTCGAGGAGGAGGGTGACCTCTCCCCCGCAGCACTGCCGCCCGTACTGCGCCGGGGCCTTGTCGTTGAGCCGCAGGCTGAGCATCTCGGGTTCGCTCTCCCCGCCGTCGAGGAGTGCGCGGGCACGGGTGACGGCCGTCATCTCGAGATTGCCCCCGCCGATGGTCCCGAAGAGGTCATCGGCGGAGACGATCATCTTCGCACCGGCTTCCCGGGGAGCGTGCCCCCGGACCGAGGCGAGGGTGACGAGGACGGCCGGCACCCGAGCGCTGCGAAGCTCGGCTGCGGTGTCCATCCAGGTCATGACGGCACGGGCTCCCGGGAGCGGACGGCCTCGAGTGCCCAGAACACGGCCTCCGGGGTCGCCGGGGACGCGAGTTCGACGACGGTGCCCGGGGCCCCGAAGGCGCCGACGGCCTCCCGCAGGGCCTCGCGGACGGAGAACGCGAGCATGAGCGGGGGTTCGCCGACGGCCTTCGAGCCGTAGACCGCGCCCTCCTCGTGGGCCTTCTCCAGCAGCGCGACGTTGAAGACCTCGGGCATCTCGGAGAAGCTCGGGATCTTGTACGTGCTCGCGGCCTGCGTCGCCAGCCGTCCGCGGCTGGGCTTGTCGCTGTCGTCCCAGCGCAGGTCCTCGAGCGTGAGCCACCCGGCGCCCTGGACGAAGCCGCCCTCGATCTGGCCGAGGTCGATGAGCGGGGAGAGCGAATCCCCGACGTCGTGGACGATGTCGACGCGGCGCAGCGTGTACGAGCCGTCGAAGCGGCTGACCTCGACCTCGCTGACGGCCGCCCCGTACGCGAAGTACTTGAACGGCTCCCCGCGCATCTCCGAGAGGTTCCAGTGGAGTCCCTCGGTGCGGTAGAAGCCGGAGGCCGAGAGCTGGATCCGCTGGAAGTACGCGGTGTTGATGAGCTCCTCCCACGTGATCGTCTTCGCCGACGAGAGAGCGCTGACGATGCCGCGGCTGATCTCGACCTCGTGGGCGGGCGCCCCGAGGAGGCCCGCGGCGACGTGCCTGAGCCGACCGAGGATCTGCTCGCACGCGTCCTTGACGGCTCCCCCGTTGAGGTCGGAGCCGGAGCTCGCCGCCGTCGCCGAGGTGTTGGGGACCTTGTCCGTGCGCGTGGGCGCGAGCCGCACCGTCGACAGCGGGACCCCGAGACTCGTCGCCGCGACCTGGAGCATCTTCATGTGCAGGCCCTGACCCATCTCCGTGCCGCCGTGGGTGACGAGGACGGAGCCGTCCTTGTAGACGAGGACGAGGGCCCCGCCCTGGTTGAAGGCGGTGAGGTTGAAGGAGATCCCGAACTTCACCGGCGTGATCGCCAGCCCCCGCTTGACGTCGTCGTGGGCGGCGTTGAACTCGGCGATCTCCGCCCGTCGGGTCTCGACGTCGCCGGCGGCGAGCACCTGATCCCAGCACGCCTCCATCCGGTCGGGATGGCGCACGGGCTGGTAGTACGGGGTGTCCTGTCCGGCCTGGTAGAAGTTGCGGCGGCGCAGCTCGGCGGCGTCGATGCCCAGCTGCGGGGCGACGCGGCCGAGGATGTCCTCCATGACGAGCATCCCCTGCGGTCCGCCGAACCCGCGGAACGCCGTCTGCGAGGTCTTGTGGCATTTCGCGATGCGCCCGTGGACGCGGATGTTGGGCACCCAGTACGCGTTGTCGATGTGGCACATCGCGCGGGTGAGCACGGGTTCGGAGAGGTCGAGGCTCCACCCGCCGTCGGCGGTGAGCGTCGCCTCGAGGGCGAGGATCCGCCCGTCGTCGTCGAACCCGATCCGCCAGGTCGAGTGGAAGCCGTGGCGCTTGCCGGTCATCGTGATGTCGAGGGTGCGGCTCAGCCGCAGCCGCACGGGGCGGCCGGTGAGCTTCGCGCCGAGGGCGGCGAGGGCGGCGTAGCCGTGGGGCTGCATCTCCTTGCCGCCGAATCCTCCGCCCATCCGCAGGCACTGGACGGTCACCTCGTTGGCGGGGATCCCGAGGACATGGGAGACGATGTCCTGGGTCTCCGTCGGATGCTGGGTCGAGCACTGGATGAAGACCTGGCCGTTCTCGTCGACGTGGGCGAGCGAGGCCTGGGTCTCGAGGTAGAAGTGCTCCTGGCCGGCGAACTCGAACTCCCCTTCGAAGACGTGTGCGGCGTCGGCGAAGGCCCCGTCGACGTCCCCCTTGTCGATCGTCGGCTGGATGCCGTGGAAGCTGCCGGCGGCGATCGCCTCGGGGACGGTGACGAGCGACGGCAGCGGTGTGACCTCCGCGGTGACCGCCTGCGCTCCGGCCTTCGCGGCTTCGAGGTCCTCGCCGAGGACCCAGGCCAGGGGCTGGCCGAAGTACATGATCTCGTCGACGGGCAGCATCGGCTCGTCGTGTTTGACGCCCTGGTCGTTGACGCCGGGGATGTCCGCGGCGGTGATGACCCGCACGACCCCGGGCACCGCGAGGGCGGGGGCGGTGTCGAGGGAGTCGAGGCGCGCGTGCGCGTGCTCGGACCTCACCGGGAACGCGTGGAGGACGCCGGTCAGGCGCCCGACGAGGTCGTCGGTGTAGAGGGCGGCGCCGGTGACGTGGCCGAACGCGCTTTCGTGGTGGTGGCTCTCGCCGACGACGGGGTCGGCGGGGCGCTGGGACAGCTGGCTCATCGTCCGGCCTCCTCGGTCATCGCGGCGAGCTGTTCGGCGTAGAACCGCTCGAGGGAGGAGCGGAGCATCGCCGTGCGGTACTGCGCGCTCGCCCGGTGGTCGTCCATCGGCGTGCCCTCCGCGGCGAGCGTCTCCGCCGCCGCGTGGACGGTCTCGAGCGTCCAGGGCCGGCCTTCGAGCTCGGCTTCCGTCGCCCGGGCCCGCAGCGGTGTCGCGGCCACTCCGCCGAGGCCGATGCGGGCCTTGACCACCACCCCGTCGACGACGTCGACGGCGTAGCCGATCGCGACGGAGGAGATGTCGTCGAAGCGCCGCTTCGCGATCTTCTGGAACGACGTCAGGGGTGCCAGCGGCAGGGGGATCCGCACCGCGGAGATGAGTTCGCCGGGCTTCCGCACGGTCTGCCGGTAGCCGGTGAAGTAGTCGGCGAGCGGCACGGTGCGCTCACCGTCGCGCGAGGCGAGCACGAGCTCGGCTTCGAGGGCGAGGAGGGCCGGCGGGGTGTCCCCGATCGGCGACCCGGTGCCGAGGTTGCCGCCGATCGTCGCCCCGTTGCGGATGAGACGGGAGGCGAACTGCGGGAAGAGCTTGCCGAGCAGCGGCACGCTGCCGGCGAGTCCGCGTTCGACCTCGCTCAGGGTCAGGGCGGCGCCGATCTCGATGTGGTCGGCGGTGCGCCGGATGCCGCGCAGCTCGGGCAACCGGTCGATGGCGAGCAGCGACTTCGCGCGCACGCCCTTGATGTTGACCTCGACACCCCAGTCGGTGGCGCCGGCGACGAGGAGGACGTCGGGGTCGTCGGCGAGGATGCCGAGCGCCTCGGCGAGGTCGGCAGGGCGGCGATAGCGGCCCAGGTCCCCGGTCGGGGTGTCGGGGCGGTGGAGATCGGTGGGCGCCGAGGCGGGGGCGGGGTCGGCCATCCGGGCGGCCAGGGCGTCGGTGGCCTCTGGGGTGCCGAGTGCCTGTGCGGCGTCCTTGATCGGACGGTATCCGGTGCAGCGGCAGAGGTTGCCCGAGAGCGCGTGGAGATCGAACTCCTCCCGCCCGGGGCGGTAGTATTCGGCGGCCATCGAGCAGATGAAGCCGGGTGTGCAGTAGCCGCACTGGGATCCCCCGCGCACGGCCATCTCCTCGGCGACGGGGTGGATGTGGTCACCGGCCGAGAGTCCCTCGGCCGTGATGACCTCCTGGCCGTCGAGGGCCGCGGCCGGCAGGAGACAGGAATTCACCGACGTCCAGCGGGTCGTGCCGTCGCCGTCGGGTCGCGCGATGAGGATCGCGCAGGCTCCGCATTCGCCTTCCGCGCAGCCTTCCTTGGCTGCGGTCAGGCCCTCGCCGCGGAGGAAGTCGAGGGCATTGGTATGGGTGGGACCGTCGAAGTCGCGATCGGTGCCGTTGACCGAGATCCGACAGGCCGAGCGTTCTGTGGTCGACGCTGACATCGCACTCACCTCCTGCGCCTCAGCGAGGAGGCGCACAGTGCATGGTTGGAACAGTTGCGCTGGCTCTCCGAGACTTCTGGTTATCCATGCGAACAGCAGCGGAGAGCGGTCGGCGGGGCGTCATCGCCCCGCGGGCGTCAGTCGCCGTGGGCGATCTGCCCCTTCCCCCACGCGGTGTGCTCCGTCACAATGCTCATCCTCCCAAGATAGCCGAAATGGGGCCGCGAACGAAGTAGAGGACGAATCCGGCGGAGACGATCCACAGCAGCCAGTGGACGTGCTGTCCGCGACGGCTGAACGCGTGGATGAGCGCCCACGAGATGAAGCCGACGCCGATGCCGTTGGCGATCGAGTAGGTCAGCGGCATCGTCACCATGGTGAGGAAGACCGGCAGCGAGGTGCGGAAGTCGCTGAGGTCGATCTCGCGGATCTGCGTGACCATCATGGCGCCGACGACGACGAGGGCGGCGGCGCCGGCCTCCATCGGGATGACGCCGATGAGCGGGGCGAAGAACATCGAGAGGAGGAAGAGCACACCGGTGACGATCGCGGCCAGTCCGGTTCTCGCGCCTTCGGCGATGCCGGCAGCGGAGTCGACGAACACCGTGTTCGACGAGGCGGACGCGCCACCGCCGGCGACGGCGCCGAGGCCCTCGATGACGAAGGCGCTGCGGATGCGGGGGAACATGCCGTCCTTCGTCTGGAGTCCCGCGCTGCGGGCCAGACCCGTCATCGTGCCCATCGCGTCGAAGAAGTTCGTGAACACGAGGGTGAAGACGAGCATCGTCGCGGCGAGCACGCCGATGCGCTCGAAGGCTCCGAAGAGGTCGAACGCGCCGATGAGCCCGAAGTCGGGCAGCGCGACGATCTGGTCGGGCAGCTGCGGTGCGCTGAGGTTCCAGCCGGCCGGGTCGGGGTTGACCGGGTCGCCGACGGTGCCGAGCTTCGCGAACGCCTGGATGATGATCGCGGCGATCGTCGCGACGATCATGCCGATGAGGATGCCGCCGGGCACCTTCCGCGCGACGAGGACGCCGATGAGGATGAGGGCGCCGATGAACACGAGCGTCGGCAGCGACGTGATCGACCCGTCCTGTCCCAGCTGCACGGGCGGACCGGCCGGGGTCCGGGTGACGAAGCCGGAGTTGACGAACCCGATGAATGCGATGAAGAGGCCGATGCCGACCGTGATGGCGATCTTGAGCGCGTGGGGAACCGCGTTGAAGATCGCCGTGCGGATGCCGGTGGCGCCGAGGAGGACGATGATGATGCCGTTGATGATGACGAGTCCCATCGCCTCGGCCCAGGTCACCTCCTGGACGACGGAGACGGCGAGGAAGCTGTTCATCCCCAGGCCGGCGGCGAGCGCGAACGGCAGTTTGGCGATGACGCCGAAGAGGATCGTGATGAGTCCCGCGACGAGTCCGGTGACGGCCGTGAGCTGAGCGAAGTCGAGCGTGCCGCCGGCGACGTCGGCGGAGCCGCCGAGGATGAGCGGGTTGAGCACGACGATGTAGGCCATCGCGACGAAGGCGACGATGCCCCCGCGGATCTCCTGCTTGACCGAGGAACCGCGCTTGGTTATCTCGAAGAATCTGTCCAGTGCGCCCGAACTGCGGGCGGCGGCGTCCGTGTCCTGCCGCTGGTCGTCGTTCGACACTTCTTTGTCTGCCATTGTCATGGACCACCTCAAACTGTTCGATTTGGTCGGCTGTGACATCGTCGTCGCAGCCCTGCGCCTTGAACATGCGCAACGAAAGAGAAGTATCCTTCCATGATGCGGAAAAATATTTCTATTTCATCCCGACAGTCTCGCGTCTCACGGTCGGTGTGTCAATCGTCACAGGCGAAGTGCAACCCATTCGAGACCCTGGCCGCGACGGGCCCGGACACACGAAAACCCCCGGCTGACCAGGGGTTTTCATTGGCGGTGGCGGTGGGATTTGAACCCACGGTACGGGGTTACCGTACACAACATTTCGAGTGTTGCACCTTCGGCCGCTCGGACACGCCACCGCCGACAACAATACAGTCGGTGCCGGGAGCGGGCCAAATCGGATCGGGGTGAGTGCGGTCACGTCCCCCGCTTGGCCGTGAAGAAGTCGCTGAGCAGGGCCGCCGCCGCGCTCTCCTGCACCCCGGAGTAGACCTCGGGGTGGTGGAGCGCCGCCCGATCGCGCGGCAGATCCCACACCGACCCGACGGCTCCGGCCTTCTCGTCGAAGGCGCCGAAGACGAGGCGGGCGACCCGGGCGCCGATGAGCGCTCCGGCGCACATCGCGCACGGCTCGAGGGTGACGACGAGGGTGCACCCGTCGAGGCGCCACCGCCCGGTCGTCGCGGCGGCCTGCCGCAGGGCCAGCAGCTCGGCATGGCCGAGCGGATCCTCGTCGACCTCCCGCCGGTTGTGGCCGGTCCCGATGACCCGACCCTCGCGGTCGAGGACGACGGCCCCGACGGGAACGTCGTCGTGCGCGGGTGCCCGGGCCGCCTCGGCGAGGGCGAGGGCCATCCACGCGGAGAAGTGCGCATGCCCGCCGAAGCCGAGCTCATCGGCACGGGTGTCGTGGCTCAGCGGGCGGCCTCGAGCTGATCGGCGAAGCCGACGGTCTCCCCGACGTGGGCGACGACGCGCGCCGGATCCGAGGGGTACTTCTCGACCTGCTCGATGAGGTCGGCGGGAGTCAGACCGCGGTCGGCGAAGATGTCGGCGTCGCCGCCCCATTCGCCGTCGCCGTCGAAGTCGAGCATCTCGACCTCGTCCTCGACGTCGTCGTCCTCGTCATCGGCGTCCGGCTCCTCCGCATCGAGCCCGAACTCCTCCTCGGGTTCGGCCTCGTACGCGTCGTCCGGGGAGTCGAGGTAGTCGGCGAAGATCTCCGCGAACGGGCTGAGCTCGGCGGCGCCGAGATCCGAGATGAAGACCTTGACCTCGTTGTCCGCGGCGAGGCGGACGAGACCGAACCATTCGTCCTCGTGTTCGATGACGGCGACGGCCTCCCCGTCATCGGTTCCCGCACTCCGCATCATGTCGACAAGGCTGTCGAGGTCCGTGGCGTCGCGGACGTCGACATCGAGAGCGCGGAATCCGTCGCTCGACTCGGCAAGGATCTCAGTGAAGTAGGACATGACTCCATTGTGGACTCTTCCCCCGGCTTTCACCACAGCCGATTCCCGTACCATCTGAGTATGCGCCTTCACGTAGCCGACCACCCCCTCATCGCCCACAAGCTCAGCGTTCTCCGAGATGAGAACACCGATTCCGCGCGCTTCCGGCAGCTCACCGAGGAGCTCGTCATGCTGCTCGCCTACGAGGCGACCAGGTCCCTGGCCGTTGAGGACCGGGAGGTCACGACACCGGTGGCGACGTTCACCGGGACTCGGATGGCCGAACCCCGTCCCGTCGTCGTCCCGATCCTGCGCGCGGGCCTCGGCATGCTCGACGGGATGCTGCGCATCCTCCCCACCGCCGAGGTGGGCTTCCTCGGGATGGTCCGCGACGAGGAGACCTTCGAGCCGACCGCGTACGCCGATCGCCTGCCCGACGACCTCAGCGGACGTCAGATCTTCGTCGTCGACCCGATGCTTGCCACCGGCGGGACCCTGGCGATGGCCATCGACTTCCTGCTCGCCCGCGGCGCCCGCGACGTCACCGCCGTCTGCCTCGTCTCCGCACCGGAGGGCGTCGAGCGCATCGAACGCGACTACGGGGCCTCGGCGAACGTCGAGATCTACACCGCCGCCCTCGACGAGCGCCTCAACGAGCTCGGCTACATCGTGCCCGGCCTCGGCGACGCCGGCGACCGGATGTACGGCATCGTCGACTGAACGATCTCGTCACAAAACTTCACACTCGTCTCAGAACCCGGCGATCCTTTGCCCGGGTGCGCGCATGTGACGAATAATGAAGGCATGACCTCTGCGAATCACGAAGCGCGAATGCGCGCGGCATCGATGTGTATGCCCTGCGTTCGTCGTCGGTGATCGCCCTTCCGCTGTCCGGCTGCGAACGAGTGCAGACACGTCGCGCAGCGGACTCCATCGCATCACCCAGAGGACAGACATGCCGAATCCCGAACCGAACTACGTCCACCCCCGCAGCGCTGTCGCGGTGCGCCGCGCCGGTGCCAGGCTGAGCGCCGTGGACCCGCAGAACCCGCCGCACACCTACGGCCCCTCCGGGGTCGTGCCCTCGCCGAAGGCGGCGCGCGGCATCATCGTCTACATCGGCCTCGACGAGTCGAAGGCCGCCGCGGACGGCACGAACCTCTCCGCGATCGCCGGTGAGCTCCAGGCGTACGCGAAGGAGCTCGCCTCCCAGGCCGAGACCCAGGCCGTCATCGCCCTGGCCCCCGAGGGCCGCGGCAGCGACATCGACGCCGTGCGCGCCGTCGCCAACGGCTCCCCCGCCGCGTCGGGAACCCCGGCCGGCAGCCACGGCCCGGTGCGCTCCCGGATTCCCAACCGCATCCATCCGCCGACCCTGCGCGAGACCGAGGCCGGACCCGCCGAGCGCCTGCGCATCGACATCCCGCGCCGCGAGGTCCGCATCGACGGCGATCTCGTCGATGTCACGACGAAGGAGTTCGACCTCCTCGCCACCCTCGTCTCCCATGCCGATGAGACGCTGCCGCGCGAGGCCCTCATCGCCGCCGTGTGGTCGGGGGCCGAGGAACCGGACGAGCGCACCGTCGACGTCCACATCCGCCGACTGCGCCGCCGCCTCGGCGAGCACTCCTCGGTCATCCGCACGATGCGCGGCGCCGGCTACCGCTACGACACGCATCCCGACGTCACCGTGTGGTCGGCCACAGCACATCGGTGACCCGGCCATCGGTGATCCAGCCCATCGGTGAACCAGCACTGAGACGCACGTCGCACGGCCCGTCCAGCAGGAGGCCAGGGTTCGCGGTTAAGATTCCTAATCGATGAATCAGCCATACCCCAGGCCCGCGCGCGCACGGAAGTCCGCGAAGGGCATCACCGCACTCGTCGTCGGCCTGCTCTACTCCGCGTTCCTCGTCCTCCACGAGCTGCTGCCCGCCCGCGGCGGCATCGCCCTGCTCGTCGAGAGCATCCTGCCGTGGACGGGGATCATCATCGGGCTCGTCCTGCTCATGATGCTCTTCCGGTTCTCCGTGCTCTCGGTCATCGGCGTGCTCGTCCCCGCGCTCGTGTGGGGCGTGATGTTCGGCGGTCCGCTCCTGCCGGCGCGCGATGCCGGCACCCCGGACCTCACCGTCGCCACGCAGAACGTCGGGGCCCGCCTGCCGGAGCCGACGGCCACGGCGCAGAACATCGTCGCCGCCGATCCCGACATTGTCACGATGCAGGAGCTCGCGTCACTGTCCGGGCAGATCATCCAGGACGAGCTCAATGCCTCGTTCGCCCACTCGGAGGTCATCGACACCCTCGGCGTGTGGTCGAAGTGGCCGATGTCGACGCCGGAGGAGATCGACCTCGGACTGCAGTGGCCGCGCGCCTTCGCGACGACGATCGCCACCGATCACGGCGACATCCGGTTCTACGCCGTCCACATGCCCTCGGTGCGGCCGGGCCAGGAGGGAATGCGCAACGCCGCTCTGCGCCGGCTCTCGACCGTCATCGAGGGCGATGACGCGGAGCAGATCATCGTCGCCGGCGACTTCAACACCGCGTCGACGGATCGGAACTTCGACGAGCTCGTCCCGCCGCTTCAGGACACCCGCGTCGAGGCGCGCGGGGGCTTCGGCTTCACGTGGCCGGCGCAGTTCCCCGTCACCCGCCTCGACCACATCCTCTACCGCGGGTTCACCGCGACCTCGGACAGGGTCCTCGGGGAGGGCACGAGCGACCACCGCGCGGTCATCGCCGGGCTCGATCTCGCCTGAGCTGCGCGCGGGCTCAGCTCGTGCACTGTCCCGTCGGCACCGGGGTCGTGTTCGCCGCGCCGGCCTGGAGTTCGTCGCGGATCTCGGCGCGGGTGAGCGCGTAGCCGGTCTCCTCGTCGGTGGCCGAGCGGGCGAAGACCATGCCGACGACATTGCCGCCGGAGTCGATGAGCGGTCCCCCGGAATTGCCCTCGCGGACGATGCCGCGCAGCGAGTAGACGTCGCGCACGACGCTGCTCTGGTCGTAGATGTCGAGGCCGCGGGCGTTGATCTGCTCGCGCACCCGCGTCGGGGAGATCGTGTAGGGGCCGTTGGCGGGGAAGCCGACGACGACGGAGTCGTCCCCGGGTCCGAGCGGACTGCCGAACTCGAGGGCGGGAGCGTCGAGCTCGGGGACCCGGAGGACGGCGACGTCGGCTTCCGGATCGAATTCGACGACCTCGGCGGAATAGGGGCGCCCGGTCCCGCCGACCTGCACGGCGAGGCTCGTCGATCCGGCGATGACGTGGGCGTTCGTCGCCACGAGCCCGTCGTCGTAGACGAAGCCGGAGCCCTCGGAGCCGGCCCGGCACGTCGTCGTGGTGGTCGTGATCTTCACGACCGACTCCTCGACGCTGCGTCCGACCTCGACCATGTCGGCGTCGGGTTCGCCGACCCCGCGGATCTCCTCGGTCTGCCCGGAGAAGACCTGCGGGAAGCCCGTGGCCCGCAGGGTCGAGGCGAGATCGCCGAGCGCGCTCTGCGAGGAGTACGGGATCGTCCGGTCGATCGCGGCGATGACGCCGGAGTCGGCGACCCACTGGTTGGGCCCCACGAGCGGGGTGGCGCGGATGAAGCCGGCGGCGAGCCAGATGACGAGGACGTAGACGACGCCAGCGGTCACGGTGCCCCCGATCGCGTCGATGCCCTGCCCGAGCTCGGAGTCCATCGCGCGTTTGATCCACGTGCCGATCCCGTTGCCGGCGAAGGCGAAGAGGACGCTGAGCACGAGCGGCATCGCCGCGAGCAGCGCGACGACGCCGGGATTCTCCATCGCCGAGGTGCCGGCGGAGAGGTTCTCGACGAGCGGGGAGAGCAGCCGTCCGGCGATCCACCCGACGACGAAGCCGACGACCGTGCACAGTCCGACGACGAAGCCCTGCCGGAATCCGGCGAAGAGGGCGCCGATGCCGAGGAGGACGATGATGATGTCGACGATGATCATGACACGGCCTTCGCCTCGCCGCGGGAGGCGGCGAGCAGCCGGTCGCGGGCTCCGGCGAATTCGCGGAGCTCGAAGTTCTCGATCTCCTTCTCACGACCGCCGCCGATGCCGGCGAGCAGGCGCATGCGCGTCGTCGACAGCTTCCCGGCGAGCCGGATCATCTCAGCCATCTCCGCCTTGCCGCCGGGGAACGACTTGGCCCACCGGCGGCCGGACTTCCGGCCCTTCCACGTGCCGAGCATGTCCGCCTCGGCGTGGGAGAGCCACCCGGAGTTCGCGTAGTCGCCGAGCATGTTGAGCGTGTGGAGGCGCTCGCTGCGGCGCAGCAGCAGCCCGAGAACGACCCAGCAGGTCGTGAGGATGAAGCTCAGGACGATGAGTCCGACGATCTGGGCGATCGGACTGATGAGCTGGAGGCCGGTCATCGACCCGTTCCAGATCGCGTGGAGGCACATGCCGATGAAGAGTCCGGGCAGCCACATGAGGACGACGGCCCACCACGGCCACTTGCGGGCGGCGAAGCCGATCGTCACCCCCGCCCAGCTCGAGAACGCGGTGTGGAGCAGCGGCGAGCACAGGCAGCGGAGGACGAAGGTGACCCACAGCCCCGAGGTGCTCTCCTGCCATGCGGTGCCGAGGTAGAGGATGTTCTCCGTGAAGGCGAAGCCCGCGCCGATGAGGGCACCGTAGACGAGGCCGTCGAGGGGGCCTTCGAAGTGCCGGCGGGCGGCGAGGACGAGGACGACGAGGAGGGAGGTCTTCATCGTCTCCTCGACGATCGGGGCCTGCACGACGGTGGCGAAGACGTCGGGCATCTCGCCGACCCCGACGAGGAAGAGGGCGACCTCGCCGACGAGGGAGACGAAGAGGGTGAGGATGACCGAGGCGACCGCGCCCCAGAGGAGGCAGAGGCCGAGGAGGATCTTCGGCTGCGGCTTCCACCTGTCGAGCCACAGGACGTAGGCGATGATCCCGACGAGCGGGATCGCCGAGAGCCCGATGAGGGCGAAGAGCCTGGCCCCGAACTGGAAGCCGCCGGCGACGGCCATGACGAGGAGGCCGAAGACGAGGGCGCACAGCGCGAGGATCGCGATCGCGAGCCGGACGACGTTCGTCGTCGAACCGGGCTCCTCGGGCGGCTGGGTGCGGCGCACCGCTCCCGTCCACGGGGTCTCCGACACCCGGTGATCGGGGGTCTGCATCGACGCGCGCACCCGCATCTCCTGTGTCACGGTCGGGGCGAAGCGCGGCTGTTCGTAGACTCGGCGGGGTCCCTGCCCCGGGTGCGGAATCCCCGGCTGCGAGCCGACCGGCTGCCTGTGGTGGACCGGGGGGCCGGGATAGACGGGTCGACCGGCGGGATCGCCGCGGCGCTGCTGCGGGCGTCGGGCCTGCTCCTCCTGCGGGCGCTGCTCCTCCTGCGGGCGCGGGCGGAAGCGCTCATCGCTGCGCCGCGGGTCGACCTGGGGCGGCCGGACGAAACCGGGCGGTCCTGCCATCGGCGGCCCGACCACGGGCGGGCCTGCCATCGGCGGGCCTGCCATCGGCGGTCGTCCCGGGAACTGCTGCGGGCCCATCGCCTGCCGCGGTCCGGGCTGCGGATTCCCGTGCGGGCGGTTCCCGTGCGGGCCGTTCCCGTGCGGGCCGGGGCCCTGGTTCGAGCCCGCCTGTCCTGGGCCGACCTGTTCCGACATAGTCCGTCCTTCTCCATGGGGCGCTCGAAGCCGCTGTTCAGAGCGTTGACTGCCCCATCAGTCTACGGTCGAACACTGACACGCACCCTAAAGCGACGTGTCCGTTCAGCAACAGCCGGCACCGGTCACTTGCGTGCATCTGACTGTGGATTCCCGGCACCGAGGCGGGAGGGCCGTGCCGTCGTCGCTGCCCGATTCTGCAGGGCTGAGGAGCCCGCCGGCCGCGCCCGGCCGCGCCGCCGACTCGCGTCCCCAGCCGTGAACCTGCCTTGTCGACTCGCGCTCATTCTCCTGTGGACGCCGGCACCGGTTTCCACAGGGGGTTGTCGGGGTCTGGTCAGGACTCTGTCGTGGGGCGTCCAATCGGGGCATGAAAACTCGCAGACGACCCACGCCCCTGTCCGTCCTCGTCCTCCTCATCGTCGCCGTCCTCTCCTGCGCCGGGCTCTCCCCCGGGCCCGCGCACGGGGCGAGTGCCGAGCTCGGCGAGGTGCCGATGCTCAGCAGCGCCGACGCCTACGGTCCCGGGATCTGGCACGAAGCGCCCGAGGGAAAGACCTGGTACGGGGCGTATCGGACGTTCCCGGACACGTTCGCGTACTGCATCGACGCGGGGAAGCAGTCGCCGCTGCCGGAGTTCTTCGCCGACGCGACGGCGCAGGAGGTCACGGCGCCGGTCACGGCGTGGGCGCTGGCGACGTACGCGGATTCACCGGATCCCGATGTGCAGGCGGCGCTGAGCGCGATCGCCCGGACCGATGAGCGCATCGACCACGATCACACGGTCCCGCCGCAGGAGCCGGGCGACCTCGGTGCGGAGTTCGAGGGGGCCGCGCAGCAGTACGAGACGATCATGGCCGAGGCGAAGCGGATGGCAGGACCTTACACGCTGACCATCGCGCTCGAACCGGTCCTCGACATCCCCATCCTCGAACCCTATGCCGCGGGCGAGGGGGACTTCGCTCGCGCCCCCGCAGACCCGACGCCGTCGTTCCCGACGACGAACCGGGTCACGCTCACCGCCGCCCTGACGACGGCGTCGGGGACCGCGGTGCCCGATGTGCCGATCACGCTCGAGGTCACCGGCGCCGACGGCCCGGCGAGTCTGACGAGCGGGACGGCTCCGGCGACGACGACGCTGACCGCCGAGGGTCCGGGCACGGTGAGGGTGAGCGCCTCGGCGAGCGTCGCCCCGGACACCGTCGCCCTCTACGAGCCGACGTCGGGCACCCGGGTGCAGCGGGTCATCACCCCGGGCGAACCCATCACGCTCACCGACTCCGCCGAGGTCGACCTGACCTCGCAGCCGCGGGTGGTCACGGAGATCTCGGAGGCGAACCCCTCCCCCGGGGACACGGTCACCGACACGTTCACCGTGTCCGGTCTCATCGGCGACCACACCGTCGACGTCGTCCACGAGCTGTGGGCGACGACGTCGAAGCCGGAGGTGGGGAAGAGGAACGACGACGCCGAGGTGGTCGGATCCGTGACGTCGGCGGACGTCGGCAACGGCACCCACGAGTCCCCCGGCATTCGGATCCCCGCGGACTTCCGCGGCTGGGTCTACTTCACCGAGACCATCGCCGCCGACGACTCGACGAGGGAGTGGACGGGCATCCACGGCCAGCCGAAGGAGACGGGCTTCACCCCGTGGACCCCGACAGCGCAGACCCAGGCCCGGCTCGACGGCGACACCGTGACCGACGAGGTCGCGGTGACCGGGCTGCGGCCCGGCGCCGAGGCGAGGCTCACGGTCACGGCCTATCGCACCGACGAGGAACCGGAGCAGTCGGCGACACCGTCGGGCACCGAGATCGCCGCCCAGGACATCACCGTCGTCGCCGATCAGGAGGGCAGCGCGACGGTGAGCACGGAGCCGATCGATATGCCCGTCGGCTGGGTGACGTTCGTGACGACGATTGCCGAGGACGACGTCCACCGCGGCTGGACGAGCGAATGGGGCATCCCCGCCGAGACCGTGGAACGGGTGGCGGAGGGCACCGCGAGTCCTCCCCCGACCGCGCCCTCGCCCCCGGAGCAGCCGGCGCCACCGGAGGAACCTGTGCCCTCGGAGGAACCTGTGCCGCCGAGCTCTCCCCCGACGACTCCGGTCGCGGACCGGCCTCAGGCCCCGGGCCCTGTCTCAGAGCTGCCGCGAACGGGAGCGACCGGCCATGGCTTGCTCATCGGCGCCGGCATCGTCCTCATCGGGGTGGGAGCGGCGACGCTGCTCGTCACCGGTCGGCGGAGACGATGAGGCCACCGGCGCGGAAGAGGTCGCGGAGCGCCGCTGACTCAGTCCCGACCGGACCACTCCTCGGCCCAGCGGCGGGCACCGGCGACGAGCAGGCTGACATCGGCGCCGACGAGGACGAACGACGCCCCTGCATCGAGGTAGGCCCGCGCCTGCACCGGGTCGAAGGCGTTGACGCCGACGGGTTTGCCCGCGGCCCGCACCGCCTCGAAAGTCGCGCGCACCGCCGCGGTGACATCGGGGTGCGTCTGCTGACCGAGCAGCCCCATCGAGGCGGCGAGGTCGGAGGGCCCGACGAAGACGGCATCGACACCGTCGACGGCGGCGATCTCCGCGGCGTTCTCCACGGCCGTCGCCGACTCGATCTGCACGGTCAGGGACACGAGGTCGGCCGCCCGGGTGAGGTAGTCGGGCACGGTGTTCCAGCGTGAGGCCCGCGCCAGCGCGGACCCGACCCCGCGGACCCCGGCAGGCGGGTAGCGCACGGCCCGGGCGGCCTCCTCGGCGTCGGCAACGGTGTCGACCATCGGCACGAGGAGGTTCTGGGCGCCGAGGTCGAGGTGCTGCTTGATGAGGACCCGATCGCACACGGGGACGCGGACGACGGGGGTGGCCGGATAGCCGTTCATCGCCTGGAGGAGCCGGGTCGTCGTCTCGAGGCCGATCGGCGAGTGCTCACCGTCGATGAGGACCCAGTCGAGCCCGGAGGACGCGGCGATCTCGGCGGCCACGGGCGACCCCGAGCTCACCCACATCCCCGCGAGGTGGTCGCCGTCGGCGAGCCCGCGGATCCGGTCGGCGAACGTCGGCGGCAGGTCTACTCGAAACGACATGTGATGGCTCCCAGATCTCCGTAATCGGCGTGGACGGTGTCGCCGGGGTGGACCCACATCGGTCGCGTGAATGAGCCGGCGAGCACGGTCTCGCCCGCCCGCAGGCTGTCCCCGTGGTCGGCGAGCTTGTTCGCCAGCCACGCGATGCCGCGGCCCGGATGGTCGAGGACGGCGGCGGCGACACCGGAGTCCTCGATCGTCTCGTTGCGGTAGAGCAGGGCTGCGACCCAGCGCAGGTCGACGGCGTCGACGGCCACCGGCCGCCCGCCGAGGACCATCGCGCCGAGGGCCGCGTTGTCGGAGATCGTGTCGACGATCGTGCGCCCCTCCATCTCGATGCGCGAGGAGAGGACCTCGAGCGCCGGGACGACGTACTCCGTGGCCCGCAGCACGTCGACGAGCGTGACGTCGGGGCCGGTGAGGTCGGCACCGAGGACGAACGCGAGTTCGACCTCGATGCGGACTCCCGAGTACTGCGCGTGGTCGATGACCGCGCCGGTCTCATAGACCTGGTCGGCGAAGATCGTCCCGTAGTCGGGTTCGGTGATGCCGGTGGCCTGCTGCATCGGCTTCGACGTCAGACCGATCTTGTGCCCGACCATCCGCCGTCCCGCGGCTTCGCCGCGCCGGCGCCACTCCCGCTGGACCGCGTACGAGTCCTCGACGGTCATGTCCGGGTGGGCGGCGGTGAGCAGACCGATCTTCGACCGCGTCCTCTCCGCTTCCGCGAGCTCATCGGCGATGCCCGCGATGACGGCGTCTTCGAGCATGTCCCCTCCTCAGAGCTGGTGGCCGAGCTTGAATTCCTCTTCGCCGTCCTCGGCGCCCGAGTGGGCTCCGAAGTCGGATTCGGCGTCCTCCCGGCGCGTGTAGGAGAACCCGTCGGCGCCGATCGTCACCTCCAGCTCGGAGTCGTCGGTGCGGGCGGTGAGCGGCACGGGGTTGCCCTCGAGGTCGAGGACCGTCGAGGCGTCGGTGTACCACGAGGGCACGACCGGGTTGCCCCACCAGTCACGGCGCTGGTTGTCATGGACGTCCCACGTCACCCGCGGGTTGTCGGGGTCGCCGGTGTAGTAGTCCTGCGTGTAGATCTCGATGCGGTGCCCGTCGGGATCGCGGAGATAGAGGTAGAAGGCGTTCGACACCCCGTGCCGGCCGGGTCCCCGCTCGATCGAGTCGGACATCCGCAGCGCGCCGAGCTTGTCGCAGATCGCGAGGATGTTGTGCTTCTCGTGGGTGGCGAACGCGACGTGGTGCATGCGCGGTCCGTCGCCGCCGGTCATCGCGGTGTCGTGGACGGTGGGCTTGCGGCGCATCCACGCCGCGTAGACGGTGCCCTCATCGTCCTGGATGTCCTCGGTGACGCGGAAGCCGAGGTCCTCCATGTAGTTCACGGCGCGCGGCACGTCCGGGGTGACCTGGTTGAAGTGGTCGAGGCGGACGAGCGCACCGGGCGAGTAGAGGTCGTAGCGCCATGCGAGCCGCTCGACGTGGTCGACGTCGTAGAAGAACTCGTAGGGGAAGCCGAGCGGATCCTGCACGCGCACGGAGTCGCCGATGCCGCGGACGAAGCCGTCCTTGCGCCGCTCGACGGGGCAGCCGAGCTCACGGTAGAACGCCTCGGCGGCGTCGACCTCCTCCGGGCTGCGGACCCGGAAGGAGAACGCGGCGACCGCGGGCACGGGACCCTTGCGGAGGACGAGGTTGTGGTGGATGAACTCCTCCATCGACCGCAGGTAGACGGAGTTCTCGTCCTCCCAGGTGACCTGCAGGTCGAGGACGTCGACGTAGAAGTCGCGGGAGCGCTGGAGGTCGGTGACGACGATCTCCATGTACGCACAGCGCACGACGTCGGGCGCGGGGACGGTGGGGGTGGTGATGGGGTCGGACATGGGTTTTCCTCTCACTGCTTCCCGAAGACGGGATTGTGGACCTCGCCGAGGTTGATGTGCACGGCCTGCTGGTCGGTGTAGAAGTCGATCGAGCGGTATCCGCCCTCGTGGCCGAGGCCCGAGGCCTTGACGCCGCCAAAGGGGGTGCGCAGGTCGCGGACGTTGTTCGAGTTCAGCCACACCATGCCGGATTCGACGGCCTGCGCGAAGTTGTGGGCGCGCTTGAGGTCCGAGGTCCAGATGTACGCGGCGAGCCCGTACTTCGTGTCGTTGGCGAGCTCGAGCGCCTCCTCGTCGGAGGAGAACTTCGTGATCGCGACGACGGGGCCGAAGATCTCCTCCTGGTAGATGCGCGCGTCGGGGGTGACGTCGGCGAAGACGGTGGGCTGGACGAAGTTGCCGTCCTCGAAGCCCTCGGGGCGTCCGCCGCCGGCGACGAGGCGGCCCTCCTCCTTGCCGAGCTCGACGTAGGACATGACCTTCTCGTAGTGCTCGGGGTGGACGAGAGCGGCCACCTCGGTGTCGGGATCCGAGGGCAGACCGACCTTGACCCGCTTCGCCTGGGCGGCATAGCGCTCGACGAACTCGTCGTAGATCGAGTCCTCGACGAGGATGCGCGACCCGGCGGTGCAGCGCTCACCGTTGAGGGAGAAGACCCCGAAGATCGTCGCGTTGACGGCGGCGTCGAGGTCCGCGTCGGCGAAGACGACGGCCGGGGACTTCCCGCCGAGCTCCATCGACAGGCCCTTGAGCCACGGGGCGGCGTTGGCGAAGATCGCCTGGCCGGTCGAGGACTCACCGGTGAAGGAGATGAGCGGCACGTCGGGGTGCTTGACGAGGGAATCGCCCGCGAAGCCCTCTTCGCCGAAGCCGTTGACCATGTTGAACACGCCTGTGGGCAGGCCGGCCTCTTCGAAGATGCCCGGCCACAGGGACGCCGAGAGCGGGGTGAACTCGGCGGGCTTGAGCACGACGGTGTTTCCGGTCGCCAGCGCCGGGCCGAGCTTCCACGATTCGAGCATGAACGGGGTGTTCCACGGGGTGATGAGCCCGGCCACGCCCTTGGGCTTGCGGTTGACGTAGTTGGCCTGCCGTCCGGGCACCTTGTAGGCGTCGTCGGTCTGGGCGACGATGAGGTCGGCGAAGAAGCGGAAGTTCTCCGCGGCCCGGCGGGCCTGGCCCTTGGCCTGGGTGATCGGCAGCCCGGAGTCGTAGGACTCCATGGCCGCGAGCTCGTCCTCGCGGGATTCGACGATGTCGGCGATGCGGTTGAGCACGCGGGCCCGCTCGCGCGGGAGCATCGTCGGCCACGGACCCTCTTCGAAGGCCTTCTTCGCCGCGGCGACGGCGCGATCGATGTCGGCCTTCTTCCCCGAGGCGGCCTTGATGTAGGGCTGGTTCGTCACGGGGTTGATGACGTCGAACTCGTCGCCGTCGAGGGAGTCGACGAACTCGCCGTCGATGTAGTGGCGGATCTTCTCCGGCAGGTTGGCGGGAGCAGTGGTGGACGCAGTCATGACTTGTCCCTCTCTGTTGCTGTGGTGGCTTCTTGGTAGCTGTGCAGGGTGGCGGTGCGGTGGGCGCGGACGACGCGTTCGACCTCATCCGCCGAGGCGGCCGCTCGGATGAGTGCGATGATCCGGGAGTGCTCGTCGACGGATTCCCGGGCGCGTTCGGGAACGAAGGAGAACGTCGAGTTGCGCAGGTGGGCGAGCCGGTCCCATTCGACGCCGACGAGCGTGCGGAGGCGATCGTTGGGGCAGCGGGCGAAGAGCGCGGCATGGAACTCGTGGTTGAGCCGCGTGAACTCGACCGGGTCGAAGTCGTCGAGCAGGGCGAGCATCTGCTCGTTGAGCGCCTCGGCGGCGGCGAGGTCAGTATCGGTGATGTGGGTGAGCGCCTGCGCCGTCGCCGCGCCCTCGAGGATCGCGACGGCCTCCATCGACTGGACGTACGACCCGTGGTCGACCATCGCCACCCGCGCTCCGACATTGCGCTCGAAGGTGACGAGACCGTCGGCTTCGAGCCTGCGGATCGCCTCCCGCACGGGCACGACGGAGGTGTCGAGGTCGACGGCGATCTGCGAGAGCACGAGCTTGTCGCCGGCGTCGAACGTGTGGTCCCCGATGCGCTCGCGGATCCAGTTGTACGCGAGCTCGGCCTTGCTCAGGCGCTGGCCGAGCGGGGCGGCCTCGGCGGTCATCGTGAGCTCTTCCATTCCTCGAACTTCGCCTTCCACTCACCGGTCGGCGGGAAGAGACCGTCGACGGGATTGCCGGCGGCGACCTGATCGGCGACCCAGCCGTCCTCGGTCTCCTTCTCCAGCGCTGCGTCGACGACCTCCTCGGCGAGGTCACGCGGGATGACGATGACCCCGTCGTCGTCGCCGACGATCACATCGCCGGGCAGGACGGTGGCGCTGCCGCAGGCCACGGCGACATCGGACTCCCACGGCACATGCTTGCGACCGAGCACCGCGGGGTTCTTCGCGGTCGCGAACACGGGGAGGATGCCGGCCACCTCGGCGGCATCGCGGACGCCCCCGTCGGTGACGACCCCGGCGGCGCCGAGGGACTTCGCGCGGAGGGCGAGGATGTCACCGAGCGTGCCCGATCCGGACTCGCCGCGGGCCTCGATGACGATGACCTCGCCGGGCTTGAGGGAGTCGAAGGCGCGCTTCTGCGCGTTGTAGCCTCCCCCGTGGGACTTGAAGAGGTCCTCCCGGTTGGGGACGAAGCGCAGGGTCTTGGCGACCCCGACGAGCGTCGTGCCCGGCTTGAGCGGACGGACCCCGTCGATGACGACGTTGTTGAGGCCGCGGGCGCGCAGCTGCGCGGACAGACCCGCGGTCGGCGCCTTCTCCAGCTTCTCGCGCAGCCCAGCGGGCAGGGATCCGTCGTCCTCCGGCGGGAGGCCTGCCTCCTCGCGGGAGCCCCACGCATCGGCGGCGAGCGCCTCGGTGACGGCCGGAGTGCTGCCCAGCGCTGCGTCGAAGTCGCCGGGACCCTCGACGACCTCGGTGCGCAGGCGTCCCGAGCTCAGCTGCTCCCCCGACGCCGAGGAGGCGCCGGTGACCTCGACCTCGACGACATCGCCGGGGGCGACGACGGTCGAGCCGGCCGGGGTGCCGGTGAGGATGACGTCCCCGGATTCCAGCGTGAAGTGCTGGCTGAGGTCGGCGATGATCTGGGTGAGCGGGAAGATGAGCTGGTCGGGGCCGGTGTCGTCGTCCTGGACGAGGGAGCCGTTGACCCACGTCCGGATCGTCAGCTCCTGCGGGTCGACCTCGGCGGCGGGGATGAGGTTCGGACCCAGCGGGGTGTAGCCGTCGCGGCTCTTCGAGCGCACGTTCGACCCCTTGTCAGGGGTCTTGAGGTCGTAGAGACCGAAGTCGTTGGACGCGGTGACGCCGGCGACGTGATCCCACGCCTCATGCGCGGTGACCCGATGGGCGGGGCTGCCGATGACGACGGCGATCTCGCCTTCGAACGCGAGCAGCTTCGTGCCGGCGGGGCGCTCGATCGTCGCTCCGCTCGGGGCGACCGAGCTCGCGGCCTTGAGGAAGTACGAGGGTGCGGCGGGGCGCTTGCCGCGCTGGGCCGAACGGGACTCGTACGCCACGTGGACGGCGATGATCTTGCCGGGGCGGGAGGGCACTGCAGTCGACATCGAAACCTCGTTCTCTCGTCGTTGATTGATTGAATCGTATACGATGCTTTGCCACTGGACAAGGGCTTGTCGTGATTTCCTGGATTCGCGTGCTTGATCGTATATGAACTGATACGATCTCAATCACAGTGTGCGTGATGGATCACTCGAGACGCACGAGGGTGTGTGAGAAACCGGAGGCTGATATGCACTTCCATCAGAACGGCTACGTGTCCGCGGATCCGCGGATCGAGGAGGCGGCGGGGTACGGCATCGACCGACCCGAAGCCCTGCCCGACGAGGTCGACGTCCTCATCGTCGGCAGCGGACCGGCGGGCATGGTCGCCGCCGCACAGCTCGCCCAATATCCCGAGGTCAACACCCGGATCATCGAGAAGCGCGACGGGCGCCTCGTCATCGGCCAGGCCGACGGCATCCAGGCGCGCTCGGTCGAGACGTTCCAGGCGTTCGGCTTCGCCGAGGAGATCATGCGCGAGGGCTACCACATCACGGAGATGGCCTTCTGGAATCCGGATCCCGAGAACCCCGATCACATCATCCGCACCGGCCGTCCCAAGGACGACGAGACCGGCGTCAGCGAGTTCCCGCACCTCATCGTCAATCAGGCCCGCGTTCTCGACTACTTCGCGCAGTTCGCCAAGCAGTCCCCGGCCCGCATCGAACCCGACTACGGCATCGAGTTCGTCGACCTCTCCGTCGAGGATCCCGCCACCGCCGCCGATCCCCAGCACCCGGTGTCGGTGACCGTGCGCTACACCGCCGGTGAGCGCGCCGGCCAGCAGCGCACGATCCGCGCCGGCTTCGTCATCGGCAGCGACGGCGCCCGCTCCGGGGTGCGCTCGGCGATCGGCCGGACGATGTCCGGTGACCAGGCCAACCATGCGTGGGGCGTGATGGACGTTCTCGCCAACACCGACTTCCCCGACATCCGCACGAAGTGCGCGATCTCGTCGAAGCACGGCAACATCCTCCACATCCCCCGCGAGGGCGGTCATCTCTTCCGGATGTACGTCGACCTCGGCGAGGTGCCCGTCGATGATGCGCGCAAGGTGCGCCAGACGAGCATCGAGGAGATCATCGCGAAGGCGAACGCCATCATCGCCCCCTACTCGCTCGACGTGAAGAACGTCGCGTGGCACAGCGTCTACGAGGTCGGCCACCGCCTCACCGACGCCTTCGACGACACCGACGAGTCGGTCCCGGACTCCCCGTGCCCGCGCGTGTTCATCACCGGCGACGCCTGCCACACGCACTCGGCGAAGGCCGGTCAGGGCATGAACGTCTCGATGCAGGACGGCTTCAACATCGCCTGGAAGCTCGGGCAGGTCGCGACCGGCCGGTCGTCGTCCGAGCTGCTGCGGACCTACTCCGCTGAGCGCCAGGTCACCGCGAAGAACCTCATCGACTTCGACAAGGAGTGGTCGACGCTCATGGCCACCCCGCAGGATCAGCTGCCGGACAAGGCCTACCTCGAGGACTTCTACGTCAAGACCGCGGAGTTCCCCGCCGGCTTCATGACCGAGTACACGGAGTCGATGATCACTGCCTCGACGGCCAACCAGGAGCTCGCGGCGGGCTTCCCCGTCGGCAAGCGCTTCAAGTCCGCGCGCGTCAACCGCGTCGTCGACTCCTACCCCCTCCACCTCGGGCACGAGGCGAAGGCCGACGGCCGCTGGCGGATCTACGTCTTCGCCGACGGGGCGACCCCGGGTCAGGAGACCGACGCCGAGGCGCTCAACGGAGTTCCCGGCCTCGCCGACTGGCTCGAATCCGATCCCGCCTCCCCGCTCGTGGCCTACCGCCGCACCGGCGAGGACGTTGACGCCCTCGTCGAGCTCAAGGTCATCTACCAGCAGCCGCACACGGAGTTCGACTTCACCGACGTGCCCCCGGTCTTCCGCCCCTTCGTCGGGAAGTACAGCCTCGAGTACCTCGAGAACATCTACGCGGCCCTGCCCGATGACGACATCTTCGACACCCGCGAGATCAGCCGTGACGGTGCCGTCGTCGTCGTGCGGCCCGACCAGTACGTCGCCGGCATCTACCCGCTGAGCGCCCGTGAGGAGATCGGGAAGTTCTTCGCCGGGGTCTTCCTCCCCGAGAGCTGAGAGCCGGCCTGTCTGAGAGCTGGCTGATGACCGGGGCGAAGGCCTCGGATTGGCACTGCGCCTGTGGCAGGGTGGTCGTATGGCTACGAATGAGAAGAGCATCACAGTCACCCGTGTCATCGACCACCCCACACAGGAGATCTTCGACGTCCTCACCCTCCCGGAGAACCACGAGCAGTTCGACGGTTCGGGGATGGTGCGGGCGGCGGAGAAGTCCCAGCGCATCCAGGGCGTCGGCGACGTCTTCGTCATGAACATGTTCGCCGACGCGATGGGCGGCGACTACCGGATGCACAACCATGTCACCGCGTACGACGCGAACAAGATGGTCGGGTGGCAGCCGGCTCAGTCGGACAATCCGAAGGAGCCCGGCGGCTGGGAATGGGTCTACGAGCTCAATGCGGTCGGCCCCGACAGCACCGAGGTGACGCTGACCTACGACTGGTCGAAGGTCGACGACCCGAAGCTGCTCTCCCTGTTCCCCGTCGTCAGCGAGGACCAGCTCGACGAGTCGCTCAACCGCTTGGCCGCCGCCGTCTCCGGGAGCTGACGCAGCCACTTTCGGCAGGCGACACCGCCGTCTCCGACTGTCGACCTCAGAAGCGCGAGCCCGAGTACTTCTCGGCGTGCCTGCGGTGACGGCAGTGCCGGCTGCCGTAGAGGCCGAAGATGCCGCCGACGATGAGGGCCGTGCTGCCGAGCGCCCACAGCACCGCCCCGGGCGCCGGATAGCCGATCTCCATCCCGCCGACCCAGCGACCCTGCTCGTCCATCCCGTCCCACATGAAGAACGGCGGGTCGAGCAGCATGAGGGTGAGCGCCACGAGGAGCACGAGCCCGAGGATCACCGCCGCCGGGGACCACATGACGAGTGAGCGTGAGATCCATGCGGTGACCGCGCACGCGATGATCGCGATCCACGGCAGCAGGAACGCGACATCGCTCGTCTCCGGGGCGATCGGCTGCTCGCCGAGCGAGGTGATGACGAGGCGGGGACCCTCATGGTTCCCGCTGTCGAGCACGGGCACCCAGATCATCGCCACCCAGGACGCGAGCGCGACGAGCGGCAGCCACCGCGCCACCCACCGCGACCGTCGACCGCGCGGCAGCAGCTGCGTGCCGACGGGTGCGGGGCGGTCCACGGTGTTCATGACCACCATCCTCGGTTTCACCTGCCGCCGGCCGGTGACGAGGATGTTGCAGAACTGTCACCCGGCCGTCTCACCCGGCCGCGTCATCCGGCGCGAGCGCGGATCTGCGTGCGGAGGACCTCCTCGGCGTGGGAGCGGGCGCGTCGCCGCGGCGGCGGGCGCACCGGGTCTCTCACCGACCACGCCGGGGCCGCGTCCGGCTCGAGCAGACCGGCGAAGACCCGACGCCAGTCACTCGCACCGCCGTCTGGAGGACCGGTGCCGGCCATCCCGCGGTTCGACCGCCGCGGATGCTTCATCCGTTTGAGGAACGGCGGGGTCGTCGTCGCGTACCTCCGCCCGGTCGGGGTCGTCACCGTCAGGCCCGTCGCGGTCGCCTCGTGCGACCACCCGGGGTGCTCCTTGGCGTAGTTGCAGGAGGCGCACAGTCCTGAGCCGTTCTCCCACGAGGTGTCACCGCCGGCGGCGAAGGGCTGAGCATGATCGGCGTGCTTGATCGGGGCATCGCACCACGGGGTCCGGCACCGATCGTCGCGGAAGATCACCATCTGCCGCAGCCGCCCGGTGAAGGCCCGCGAGCGCGATTCGGTGCCGACGAGCTGACCGTCGGTCACCCTCGTGAACATCCGCCTGATGAACACCTCCGCCTCGTTCGCGGCGAGGAACGTCCGCGCGGACTCCGCCGGCAGCGGCCCGAATCCGGGCATCCACGCAGGCACCATCCCGTCGGCGAAGAGCGACTCGGCGTCGATGACGACATGGACCTCCGTCGGCACCGCCGCGGCCCTCGTCTGCCCGGTCAGCCGCTCGACGAACCCGTCGGCCATGATCTGCGGGTGCCTCCGACCGTGCGCCTCCCCGGCGGCGATCACCGCATCCGCGCCGGCCTTCAGCCCCGTCCACACGGCCACGGCCTGCGGCAGCGGGAGGATCGCGCTCACCCGCCCCATGCCGTCGGCGAGCGTTGTCATCGACACCCGCCGGTGAGCGGCGGCACGCTCCGCCTTCTTCGCGGCATCCGCGGCGTCGACCTGCATCGCCAGTGCCCGCACCTCGGTGCGCAGACCGCGCGGTCCCGACTGGCCGAGGCTCTCCCGCATCCGCGTATCCACCCGGCGCCGGTCCCCCGGGTCGAGCGTCGCCGTCTCCTCGACCACGATCCGCGCCCGGTCCGCGGAGATCTCCCCGGCCGCCAGCGCCGCATAGGTGCCGGGCAGTTCGGTGACGAGCGCCTGGGCGGCGGTGAGGAATTTCCGCCCCGACCCCGGCGAGACCCGCTTGGCCAGTCCCACCTCGTCCCCGGCGCGCACACCCCACTCCTGGACGGGCAGACCGTTCAGCCGATCCCGGTCCCGGCGCAGCTCGGCGAAGGCGACGGCCTCAGCCGACTGGGCGGCGGCGATCGTCGCGGTGAGCTCCTCGAGCGCGGTGATCCGCGCGAGCGCGTCGTCCTCGGACTCCGCCACCGCGGCACCGCGCAGGAATCTGCCCAGCCGGGCCACCTCGGCGAGGTAGTCCGACGCCCCGTCCGGGGCAGGCGCCCCACCGGCGGGGGCAGGTTCGAAGTCCATGACCGCACCCTAGGACACGGTCCTGACATGGAATCGCCGACCCCGGTGACCTGGGACGACACTCCACCCGGGCGTCACGCCCCGGCTTTGATCCTCCGCATGATCATGTCCATCGCGACGATGTTGTGGCCGCCCTCGGGGACGATGAGATCGGCGTTGCGCTTCGAGGGCTCGACGTAGAGCTCGTGCATCGGCTTGACGGTGCCGAGGTACTGCTCCTCGACGGATTCGAGCGTCCGGCCGCGTTCGATGACGTCGCGTTTGATCCGCCGCAGGAGCCGGACGTCGGCATCGGTGTCGACGAAGAGCTTGATGTCGAGGAGTTCGCAGATGCGCGGCTCGGCGAGGATGAGGATGCCCTCGACGATGATGACCGGGGAGGGCTGGACGACGGTCGTGTCCGTGCTCCGGTTGTGGTTGGAGAAGTCGTAGATCGGGCTCTCGACCGACCGCTGGCTGCGCAGCGCGAGGAGATGGTCGACGAAGAGGTCGTTGTCGAAGGCGTCGAGGTCGTCGTAGTTGACGCGCTCGCGCTCGGCGAAGGTGAGATCGTCCTGCCGGCGGTAGTAGTTGTCGTGGTAGAGCACCGAGGACACGCCCACGCATTCGGCGAGCAGCGCCCGGGTCAGCGTCGTCTTCCCGCTGCCGGTGCCCCCGGCCACGCCCACAGTCAGAATCTCCACGGTCGCATATTCCCTCGTCTCGGCCGAATGTCTCCCCAAATCTACCCGATGCGGTTCGTGTCCGACCCCTCCGATAGGGTGGAGGAAAGCTGCCGGAGCCGCGTCAAGGAGGTGGTCGTCGATGGATTCCGACTCTCGATTGTGCCGCCCCTCCCCCATGCCCTGACGCCTGCCGTCCGATCTCTCCTCCGCAGGCGTCGATCGACGACTGCCCGGAGACGAATATGGACGCGTCCACCATCCGCACCCTGACCGCTGACCGTGACCTGCCGCGCCTGGCCGCAGCCGTGCGCCGCCTCGGCTCATCGGCGACCACCGACCTCATCGCACAGCTGCCCGCCACCGAGGCGGCTGTCGTCTTCCGACTCCTGCCGAAGACCGTCTCCGTCGACGTCTTCGACCGCCTCGACCGCGGCACGCGCTCCGACCTCATCACCGCGCTCGGCACCACGGAGCTGACGACGATCTTCGCCGACCTCGACCCCGAGGACCAGAGCCGCCTCGTCGACGAGCTCCCCGCCGGTGTCGCGACGAAGCTGCTCTCCGCGGTCGCCCCTGCCGACCTCGACGCGGTCATGGCCGTCGCCGGCTACGACCGGAACTCGATCGCCCGCCGGATGTCTCCGACGGCCGTCGTGGCCTGGGCAGACGACACCGTCGCCGAGGTGGCCGACCGGATCCGCGCCGCCGACGTCGATCTCGCCGACGTCCGCCTCCTCCCCGTCCTCACCGCCGACCGCACCCTCATCGGGACCCTCGACGCGCTCGCACTCCTCCGGTGCGACCCGCACGCCCCGGTCACCTCGGCGATGGACCCGCTCGAGACGGTCACGCACACGAGCGAGGACCAGGAGACGGCAGCCCGGGCGGCCCTGCGCGACGGCGTGCCCGTCCTGCCCGTGTGCGACAGCGAGAACCGCCTCGTCGGGATCGTGCCGATCGACGACGCGGCCCGGATCATCGCCGAGGCCGACGAAGCCGACTTCGCGCTCTCCGGCGGCACCCAGCCGCTCTACCGCCGGTACCTGCCGACCCCGATCCTCACGATCGCCCGCACCCGCATCGTCTGGCTCCTCGTCCTCGCCGTGTCCGCCGTGCTCACCGTCCACGTCCTCGAGATCTTCGAATCGACACTCGCCGAGGTGGTCGCCCTTGCCCTCTTCATCCCCCTGCTCACCGGGATCGGCGGGAACACCGGCTCGCAGGCGGCGACGACCGTGACCCGGGCGCTGGCGATGGACGAGGTGGGGCTGCGGGACTTCGCGCGGGTCGCGGCCAAGGAGTTCACGACGGGCCTGACCCTCGGCGTCCTCCTCGCCGTCCCCGCGTTCGCGATCGCCTCCCCGCTCTACGGCCTCGACATCGGAACGATCATCGGTCTCACCCTCATCGTCAACTGTCCGATCGCCGCCCTCGTCGGCGGGTCGATCCCGCTGGCCGCCAAGGCGTGCCGCGTCGATCCGGCGGTCGTGTCGACGCCGTTCATCTCGACGTTCTGCGATGCCAGCGGACTGCTCGTCTACTTCACGATCGCCATCACGATCATGGGCCTGTGAGCGCTGCGCGACAGGCCGGGTCAGCCGAAGTGCTGGGTCAGCTGCGCCCACAGCTCGTGGTCGAAGCGACGGCGGGCGAGGAGTCCGGACATGTGGCGCACGGCGTTGTCGACCTTGCCCCGCCACACCTCGATGGCCTCCCGCGCATCCCCGCGGGAGAGTGCCCGGAAGATGCCGCGGTCGTCGGCGAGGATCCGGTCGCTGGCCGGGGAGTAGTCGAGCCTCAAAACGGAGATGAAGAGGCGCAGACGCAGGGTGAGCGATTCGAAGGCCCGCGCGCTCTGCCGCAGCCCCGAGGCGCGCGCGAGCTCCTGCTGGAAGTGGAGGTCAGCATCCTCGACGTCGATGCCGCTGCGCGTCGCCGCCGAGGCCTCGACCTGCCGGAGGGCGAGCTGGACGGGGACGAGGAACCGCTGCGGGCGCAGAGCGAGGGACCGCAGCAGCACCTCGCCGACGGCCATCCGCGCCGCATAGAGGTCGAGGACGTCGACGGTCGTGATGAGCGGGATCCTCGCCCCGCCGCGGGTGCCGTCGAGCAGTCCGTCATCGACCATCCGCCTCAGCGCGGCGTCGACCGAGGACCGCGGCACCTCCATGCGGCGGGAGAGCAGCTTCGGGCTGATCCGGTCCCCGGGCTCGTAGCCGGAGTCGATGATCTCCTCGCGCAAGGCGATCGCGAGGTGCTCGGTGATCGAGCGGGTCGCGCTCGGCAGCCACGAGGAGATCTCCATTGAGTCAGAACTCGTGGAAGTTTTCGGCGCCTCGGTCTGCCGTCCGGCCTGCCAGTTCACCCCTTCGAAGCCGTGGCGCACCCGCCCGGAGACGAGGTCGAGGAGCGAGCCGGGAATGTCCTGACTGTGCGCGAACGCCTCCTTGAGCGCGGTGACGAAGGCATCGATGTCACGGTGGAGGGAGAGGTGGCTGAGATGCGGGGCGTGCTCGAACGATGCGGCGACGACCTCGGCGGCCTCGCCGAGGGGGTCGAAGACGACGAGGCGCAGGGCGCTCGGGGCGACCCCGGGCACGCCGTCGCGGACGATCGTCATCGCCGCCTCGTCGGTCTGCCGGTGCTCGCTGCCGAAGCGCTGGGACCACCGGGCGACCCCCGCCGAGCGCAGTGCGGCGACGAGCCCGGCGATGCGCCGCTGGATCCGCCTGGCCGGGACCGCCGGACCGGGCTCGGCTCCCGCACGCCGGCGGAAGCCGACGACGATGAGCGGGAACCCGCCGACCGCGGCGACGACCTCGTCACCCCCGCCCCCGGCCGTCCGGACCTCGGCGAGGCGGGCCGAGGACACCGTGAGGTCCTGCATCGCCCGGGTCACGATGCTCTGGCTCAGGCCCGTCGCCTCGGCGAGCGCCCGGGTCGAGAAGTCCGGTCCGGAGATGCGGGCGCCCGCGGTTCCCACGAGCGCCTCGACGACCTGGGCGGCGGTGCTCTGGATCTGCGGCCGGCCGCTGCGAGGACGGTCGCCGAGGTCGGTGCGGCGGACCCAGCGACGCAGACTCGACTCGGACACCCCCGCCTCCGCGGCCGCCTCGGCGATCGAGGTCACCGCCGCGCGAACGACGGTCTGACGACGGAACTCGGGCGTGTACATGACCCGATTCTACCCACGCGCTCACGACTTCTGACTCAAATTATTCTGCGGGCGGTCGCCAGCCATTCACCCCGCATTCGGGGCGGCGCATACTGAGGGAAATCCCGCCGGAACCCCGTCACAACAGTAAGGACGACCCACGTTGCTGCACACAGACACCGACCTCGAACAGCTCACCGCGGCCTCGGTCGACACCGTCCGCAGATGGCTGCGAGTGGCCACGAACAAGACCGCTGCGAAGAACCCCGCGGCCGAACGCCTCTCGGCCGTCCTCTCCGACCCCAACGGACTCGACTTCACCGTCGGGTTCGTCGACCGCGTCGTGCGCACCGATGACGTCCACGCCGCCGCCGATGCGCTCGCCGAGGTCGGCAGGCTCGCCCCGGAGACGATGTCGAAGCTCGACCGCGCGCAGATCAAGGCCGGCGCGGCCCTGGCGAAGGTGATGCCGCAGGTCGTCGTGCCCGCCGCCCGCACCCGCCTGCGCCAGATGGTCGGCCACATGGTCGTCGACGCCCGCGACAAGCCGTTCGGCTCGACCGTCGCCAAGCTCACCGGTGAGGGCCACCGCCTCAACATCAACCTCCTCGGCGAGGCCGTCCTCGGCGACGCCGAAGCCGACCACCACCTCGAGGAGACGCACCGCCTGCTCGCCCGCGACGACGTCGACTACGTCTCCGTCAAGGTCTCCTCGGTCGCCTCGCAGCTGTCGATGTGGGCCTTCGACGAGACCGTCGACTACGTCGTCGACCGCCTCCGCCCGCTCTACGCCCAGGCCGCGAAGGCCCCGACGGGCGCGAAGTTCGTCAACCTCGACATGGAGGAGTACCGGGACCTCGAGCTCACGCTCGCCGTGTTCACCCGCCTGCTCTCCGAACCGGAGTTCACGGACCTCGAGGCCGGCATCGTCATCCAGGCCTACCAGCCCGACGCCCTCGGGGCGATCCAGCGGCTCAGCGAGTTCGCGAGCCGGCGCGTGGCCGCCGGCGGCGCCGGGATCAAGGTCCGGCTCGTCAAGGGCGCGAACCTCGCGATGGAGACCGTCCACGCCGAGGTCGCCGGCTGGCCGACGACGACGTGCGATTCGAAGCAGAGCACCGACGCGAACTACAAGCGCGTCCTCCACTGGCTCTTCACCCCCGAGCGCATGGAGGGCCTGCGCATCGGCGTGGCCGGCCACAACCTCTTCGACATCGCCTTCGCCCACCACCTCTCCGTCGCCCGCGAGGTCACCGACCGCGTCGAGTTCGAGATGCTCCAGGGCATGGCCACCGAACAGGCCGCCGCCGTGACCGAGGACGTCGGGGACCTCCTCCTCTACGTGCCCGCCGTGCACCCGAAGGAGTTCGACGTCGCGATCTCCTACCTCGTGCGCCGCCTCGAGGAGAACTCCGCGACGGAGAACTTCATGTCCGGCATCTTCGAGCTCGCCAACGGCAATGCGATCTTCGACCGCGAAGCCGACCGCTTCCGCGCCTCGGTCGCGCAGCTCGAGTCCGAGCTCGCCCGCGACGGCGAGGCCGCACCGCTGCCGAACCGTCACCAGGACCGCTCCGCCGCGCACGTCGCCGGGCCCGCTCAGGTCGTCTTCGCCAACGAACCCGACACCGATCCGTCGCTGCCGGCCAACCAGAAGTGGATCCGGTCGATCATCGCCGAGGCGACCGCACCAGGCTACCTCGACTCCCGTCCGGCCGCGCCGACGATCGAATCGACCGACGAGATCGATGCGATGATCGCCCGCGGTCGCACCGCCGCCGCGGACTGGCGTGCCCTCGGAGCGGCAGCGCGCGGGGAGATCCTCCACCGCGCCGCCGAGATCTTCGCCGCCCGCCGCGGCGAGTTCATCGCCGTCGAGGCCGCCGAGGTCGGGAAGATGCCGTCCCAGTCGGATCCCGAGATCTCCGAGGCGATCGACTTCATCCGCTATTACGCGCTCCACGCCCTCGAACTCGAGAAGCTCGAGGGGGCGACGTTCACGCCCGATGAGATGGTCGTCGTCACCCCGCCGTGGAACTTCCCCATCGCGATTCCGACCGGCGGCACCGTCGCGGCCCTCGCCGCCGGCTCCGCGGTCATCCACAAGCCCTCGGGCCCGACCCCGTACTGCTCGGCGCTCATCGTCGATGCCCTGTGGGAGGCCGGCGTCCCGCGCGACGTCCTCCAGCTCAGCGCACCGATCGAGCGGGAGCTCGGTCAGCACCTCGTCTCCCACCCGGATGTCGACCGCGTCATCCTCACGGGCGCCTCGGAGACGGCCGCGCTGTTCAAGTCCTTCCGCCCCGAACTCCACGTCAACGCCGAGACCTCGGGCAAGAACGCCCTCGTCATCACCCCGGCCGCCGACCGCGACCTCGCCGTCGCCGACCTCGTGTACTCCGCGTTCGGCCACGCCGGGCAGAAGTGCTCGGCGGCGTCGCTCGGCATCATGGTCGGATCGACGTACGACTCCGAGCGCTACCGCAAGCAGCTCATCGACGCCGCGTCCTCGATGGTCGTCGACTGGCCGGCCAACCTGTCGGCGACGATGGGACCGCTGACCGAGGACCCCTCGGACAAGCTGCGTCGCGCGCTGACGACGCTCGATCCCGGCGAGTCGTGGCTGCTCGAGCCCAAGCAGCTCGACGACACCGGCCGTCTGTGGAGCCCGGGCATCAAGGACGGGGTCAAGCCCGGGTCGTTCTTCCACCTCACCGAGGTGTTCGGTCCGGTCCTCGGCCTCATGCACGCCCGCGACCTCGACGAGGCCATCGAGTTCCAGAACGCCGTGGACTTCGGCCTCACCGGCGGCATCCACTCGCTCGATCCCGATGAGGTCCGTCAGTGGCTCGACCGCGTCGAGGTGGGCAACGCCTACGTCAACCGCGGCATCACCGGCGCGATCGTCCAGCGCCAGTCCTTCGGCGGATGGAAGCAGTCGTCTGTCGGTCTGGGGTCGAAGGCCGGCGGCCCGAACTACCTCATGCTCTTCGGCCACTACACCGACGATCCGGCGACCCTGCCCGGTTCGGTCGGCGACGGTCAGAGCCTCGAGCGCGCCCAGGCCGATGACCGCCGCTGGTTCGACGCCGAGTTCGGTGCCGCGAAGGACCACACGGGGCTGCGCTCGGAGGCGAACATCTTCCGCTACCGTCCGCGCCCGGTCACCCTGCGCGTCACCGCGGCGGCGACGGCGTTCGACCTCGAGCGCTCGCTCTCGGCCGCGCAGACCGTCGGCTCGACGGTGCAGCTGAGCGTGGCCACGGACATCTCCGCGGACGTGAAGATCGCCGTCGAACGCTCCAGCGCGGCCTCCCGCGTCGAATCGGCTGAGGCGTTCGCATCGATGGTCGCCGACGGTCGCTACGACGACACCGTGGGCGCACGCATCCGCGTCCTCGGCACGTACGAGCCGGAGCTGCTCGCGGTCGCAGCAGAGCGCCCCGAGGTCGCCGTCATCGACGAGCCCGTCACCTCCTCGGGTCGCGTCGAGCTGCGCTACTACGTCCAGGAGCAGGCCGTGTCGATGACGCTGCACCGCTTCGGCAACCCGAGCCGCGACTTCCACGAGCTCGCCGCCGAGCTCAAGGCGTGATCATCCGAGCCTGATCGCCGCGGACACCCCAAGGGCGCTCAGCCACCTCTGACCCAGG
>NZ_BAAAMB010000010.1:318393-328037 GCF_039528855.1 Brevibacterium sanguinis
GCCGTTGTCTCAGGCCCAGTCGACTCCCTCAGGCCCAGTCGACGTCGTCGGACGTCAGCCAGCTGAGGGGATTGACGTTGCGTCCGTTGGTGATCGCCACGGACAGGTTGTTCGCCAGGTAGCGGTCCTCGGAGACCTCGAGCGGGCGGCCCGCCGCGTCCCGGCTGCGACGGACGTGGCGCAGCAGCGGGCGGCCGCGGGCGACGTCGAGCAGCGCCGCATCCTGGATGCCGCAGACGATGGCGGAGAAGACGTGGTCGGCTCCGGCGAAGACGATGCCGTGGACGTCGGCGAGGTGACGGGTGACCGATCCGAGGTCCGCGGGCAGCGCCTCGATGATCTGCCCGAGGCTCTCGGGGTAGCGGGTGCGCTCGACCATGACCTTCTCCCCGTCGAGCGTGCGCACGCGCAGCACCGCGAGCACCCGGGCGCGCGGATCGACGCTCAGCGCAGCAGCGGTCCGCTCGCCCGCGATCTCCCAGCTCTGCTCGACGACGAGTCCGCCGGGAGTCCGTCCGTGGGCGCTGGCCCATTGGGCGAAGCTGCGGAACTCCTCGGCGATCGCGGCGGGCCGGGGCACCCTGAGCACCGATTTGCGCACGCCGCGCCGGCCGCTGATCGTGCCTTCGGCGACGAGCAGTCTCAGCGATTCGCGCACTGTGCCGGGAGCGACGCCGAACTCCTCGGCGAGCACCGTCTCGGCGGGCAGGTTGTCCCCGACCGCCAGTCGTCCGTCGCGGATCGCGTCACGGATCTGCTCGGCGATCTGCTCGTAGCGCGCACCCGTCTGGCCGTTCGCCGCCGCCTGTCCCGTGGTCATGGGCCCCCTCTCCACTCCCGCCATCATTCCACTCTGCCAGAACGGGCCCGGAACCCGGGTCCGCGAATTCACCGAGTCGTCACCACGCTTCCACTCCACGGTCAATGTTCACTGGTGAAGTACAACTGTCGCACTCAAGTTCACCAGTGAACTCATGGTGTGATCCGCCCGACATCTTCTAGGGTGGGAATCGTTCCGCCCCTTCCGCACGACCCGAGTGCGCCCTGCGCACACAGTCCGAAAGGCGAGTTCAACCATGTCCAGAATCACGCGCACGCTCACAGCAGTCGCAGCCGCAGGAACCCTTGCCGTTCTCGCAGGATGCGGATCCGCCGCCGCCGAATCCGATGAGTCGGCCAACTGGCGCCAGGCCACCTCCGTCGCCGAGGGCGGGGGCATGGATGCCCTCATCTCCGCGGCACAGGCCGAAGGCACCCTCAACGTCATGGGCCTCTACCCCGACTGGGCGAACTACGGGGGCCTGCTCGACGCGTTCTCGGAGAAGTACGGCATCGAGATCAACAACGACACGTCCTCCGGCTCGAGCCAGGACCAGATCAATGCGGTGAAGAACCGCGTCGGCCAGGACACCTCGCTCGACTACCTCGACACCGGCGAGTCCTTCGCCGTGACCTCGACGAACGAGGAGCTGCTCGCGAACTACACCCCGGAGACCGCCGGTGACCTGCCGGAGACCATGAAGTCCGCCGACGGCACGTGGTACAACCACCTCGGCGGCACGGTGGGCATCGGCTGCGACGCCGCCGCCGTCGAGACCTGCCCGACGAGCTTCGCCGACCTCCTCGATCCGCAGTACGAGGGCCAGGTCGCGCTGCCGGGCGATCCCACCACCGGTGAGTCCGGCTTCATGATCGTCTATGCTGCGGCACTGGCCAACGGCGGCAGCCTCGATGACATCCAGCCCGGGATCGACTACTTCGCGCAGCTCTCCGACTCGGGCAACCTCATCCCGTCCGAAGCGGTCTCCGGCACGGTCGAGACCGGGGAGACGCCGATCGTCCTCAACTGGGATTACCTGCTGCTGCAGTGGGCCGACGACGTCCGGGACTCCGGCGTCGACCTCACGACGACGATCCCCTCCGACGGGACCGTCTCCTCGTACTATGCCGCCTCGGTCAACGCCGACGCCCCGCACCCGGCTGTCGCCCGCCTGTGGCAGGAGTTCGTCTTCAGCGACGAGGGGCAGAACCTCCTCCTCCAGGGCTACGTCAAGCCCGGCCGCCTCGACGCGATGGTCGACGCCGGAACCGTCGACGAGGAGGCGCTCGGCAAGCTGCCCGAAGCCGCGACGAGCGAACCGGCACCGCAGCCGAACGAGGAGCAGCGCGCCTCGCAGCAGCAGGTGCTCGCCGACAACTGGGCCCAGGCCGTCGGATGACCCTGCCGGCCGCAGCCCCCTCCCGTCCGGGTCGGCGAGTCCTCTCGCCGGCCTGGGCGGCCCTGGCACCGCTGACGCTCATCCTCACGGTCTTCTTCGCCGTGCCCGTCATCGGCATGGTCGTCACCTCGCTGCTCGTCCCCGGTGACGCGGGGCAGGAGCCGAGCCTCGGCCTCGCGAACTTCGCCTCGCTCGGCTCGGGCTCTCGGTCGCTGGCTCTGCAGAACAGCCTCGTCCTCTCCTTCGCCGCGGCGACGGTCGCGACGGTCGCCGGCGGGATCTGCGCATGGGCGCTCTCAGCTGTGCGGTCGAAGGTCGTCGGCGCGATCGCCGCGGTCGTCTCGAGCGTGCTCGCCAACGACGGCGGGGTGCCGCTGGCGTTCTCCTTCATCGTCGCCGTCGGCAACACCGGCTACTTCGTCTCGCTGCTCACCGCGCTCGATCCGTCCTTCACCCTCTACAGCGTCAAGGGCCTCATCCTCATGTACCAGTACTTCCTCATCCCGACGATGATCCTGCTCACCCTCCCGAGCTTCATCGCCCTCAAGCGGGAGTGGCGGGAGGCGAGCGCGTCCCTCGGGGGCACGTCGTGGGTCTTCTGGCGCCGGGTCGGGATCCCGGTCCTCACCCCCGCCGTGCTCGGCGCGTGGCTGCTGATGTTCGGGGCCGCCTTCGGCACCCACGCCTCGGCGGCGGTGCTCATCGGCACCGGAGCGTTCCCGCTCATCCCCCTCGAGATCGCCGGCCAGCTCGCGAGCTCCGCGGCCACCGGCGGCGAGGGCACGGCGATGGCGCTCGGCGTGACGACCGGAGTCGTCGCCGTCATCGTGCTCATCGCCTTCAACGCCCTGACGAAGAGGAGCGCCGCATGGCTCGATCGCTGAACCCCCGCCTCGGCGAGAGCAGGACCGCCCGCACCCTCACGTGGCTGCCGCTCATCGCCCTGGCGATCTTCGTGCTCACCCCGCAGCTGAGCTCGCTGACGTATGCGTTCTTCCGGACCGACGGCACGTTCACCACGGACGGGCTGACGGGACTGGCCGACTCCGGAGCGATCGTCGCCCCGCTCATCCGCAGCCTCCTCATCGCCGCGCTCACCTCCCTCGTGCTCATCGGCACGCTAGTCCCCGCCGTCGTCGCCGTCCATCTCTGGGCGCCCCGACTGCGGTCGCTGCTCTCCATCCTCTGCACCCTGCCGCTCGTCATCCCCGCGATCGCCATCGCCGCGGGCATGACGACGGTGCTGCGGGGACTCGCGTCGAACGGCCGCGGCAGTCTCGGCATGGAGATCAACCTCCTCCTCCAGGCGGAGAATCTGCCGCTCGTGCTCGTCGGCACCTACGTCATCCTCTGCCTGCCGTTCACCTACCGCTCGATCGACGCGGGACTCTCCTCCCTCGATCTGCGCACCCTCCACGAGGCCTCGGCCTCCCTCGGCGCGGGTCTGCGGACCACGCTGGCGCGCGTCGTCGTGCCCAACATCCGCGGGTCGGTGATGTTCTCCGCGTTCTACGCCTTCGCACTCTCGATCGGGGAGTACACGATCGCGGCCACCCTCTCGATCAACACCCTGCCCGTCTTCCTCAACACCCTCTCGGACGCGAACTTCCGCGGGTCGATCACCCTGTCCGTCCTGCTCAACCTCACCACCTGGCTGCTGCTCGCGACCGCGACCATCAGCGCCTCACGATTCGACCGACGCAGCCTCGGCGACGCGGCAGCCCCCGCCGCCGCGGCCGCCGCGCCGCAGAAGGAGACCCAGCCCGCATGATCCAGACGACCGCTCCGGAGCGTTCGCGCCCGGCCGCAGCACTTGCCTCCGACCCGAAGTCCGTGACCTTCCGCGGTGTGGTCAAGTCCTTCGGGACCACCCGCGTGCTCACCGACGTCGACATCGACATCGCCGCCGGGTCGATGGTGAGCTTCCTCGGGCCCTCCGGGTGCGGGAAGACGACGACCCTGCGCATCCTCGCCGGATTCGAGTCCGTCGACTCCGGCGATGTCCTCGTCGGCGGGCGGTCCGTCCTCGGGCTCCCGCCCAACCGCCGCGACATGGGCATGGTCTTCCAGGGCTACAGCCTCTTCCCCAACCTCACGGTGAGCGAGAACATCGAATACGGTCTGCGCATCCGGAAGGTCGATGCCGGCGCGCGCGCCGCCCGCCGCGACGAGCTCCTCGAGATCTGCGGCCTCGGCAATATGGGGCCCCGCTTCCCCCACCAGCTCTCCGGCGGTCAGCAGCAGCGCGTGGCACTCGCCCGGGCGCTGGCGACCCAGCCGCAGGTCCTCCTCCTCGACGAACCCCTCTCGGCACTCGACGCCACGGTCCGCGCCGCGCTGCGCGACGAGATCCGGCGGGTGCAGCAGTCCCTGGGCACGACGACGGTCTTCATCACCCATGATCAGGGCGAGGCGCTCGCGATCGCCGACCGCGTGGCCGTGATGAGCGCCGGACGCATCGCACAGCATTCGGCTCCCGAGACCGTCTACGCCCGCCCGGCCACGCCGTTCGTCGCCCGCTTCGTCGGCACCGTCAACGAGTTCGCCGTCCCCGCGACCTGGCGCCCGGACGATCGTCTGCCGGTCGACACCGACGGCACCGAGGTCGTCTTCGTCCGCCCCGAGCACCTCGCGATCACGCCGTCGCCCGACGGGACGCTGGCGGTCACCGGCACGACCTACACCGGCGAGCGCACGATGGTCCGGCTCGGTCGCCCTGACCGCCTCGGCGCCGGGCCGGGCACGTGGTCGGCGTCGCTGTCCTCGGCCGACGCCGCGCAGCTGCGCCCCGGGGACCGCGTCAGCGCCCGGGTCACCGCCGCTCCTGCGCTGCGGGTTCCGCGCGCCGAGGCGGGTGGGGCGTGGGCGTGATCGACACCGCTCTGCCCGTCCGCGCGGCGATCTTCGACTGCGACGGCATCCTCGTCGACTCGGAGCGGCCCTGGCTCGACCTCATGGCGTTCCATCTCGAGCGGCTCGGCGCCGACCGGGCCGCCGCGGAGTCCTTCCGCGGTCTCACCGCCGCCGAGGCGGTGGCCCGTCTCGACGCAGCGCGAACCGGCACCGCCCCGGTCCCCGCCGTCGCCGAGGTCGACCGCGCCTACAGTGCGGCCCTGACCGCGGTGTCGGCCCCGATGCCGGGGGTGCCAGAGCTCGTGCGCGCGCTCTCCGGCACCGTGCCGATCGCGGTGGCGAGCAACGGTCGCCGCGCGGACGTGCGCGGGCTGCTCGACCGGACGGGACTGCTGCCGCACTTCGACGAGGTCGTCACGATCGACGACGTCGCCCGCGGGAAGCCGTTCCCCGACATCTACGAGCAGGCCGCCCGGGCGCTCGGCCTCACCCCCGCCGCGGCCGTCGCGTTCGAGGACTCGCGCGTCGGTTCGCAGGCCGCTCACACTGCCGGATGCACCGTCATCGGCGTCAACGCCGATCCGTCCGTCGCCCTCGTCTCCGCTGTGCGCCTGGCGGACCTCACGCAGCTGCGCTTCGATCCTGTGACCTCCACCCTCCACCTCGACTCCCGAAGGGGCGACGACCGATGACCTTCACCCTCCAGACCTGGAACGTGTGGTTCGGCGGCCGGGAGGTGAACTACGGCCAGGAGAAGCAGTATGCGATCGCCGCGCAGTTCCCCGCTGAGATCCTCGCCGTCCAGGAGTGCTGGGGAGCCGCGGCCGAAGCGCTCGCCCCCAAGCTCACCGCCGCCCTCGCCCAGTCCGGCCCGGACGTCGCAGTGCTGAGCACCGGGGAGGCCACGGCCGTCGACACCGATACGATGCCCTTCGCGCAGGCCGCCCTCGTCCGGCCGGTGCCCGAAGGCCCGCAGATCCTCGTGTGGTCCGTCCATCTCGCGCCCTACCCGTACGGCCCCTATCAGGCGCTGGCCGGCCGGGGACAGGAGATCGCCGACGCCGAGGAGGCTGAGCGTCTCGCCCAGATCACCGCGGTGCTCGCAGAGACCGAGCGCATCCTCACCGCCGCGGGCGACCCGGAGATGCCCGTCGTCATCAGCGGCGACTTCAATGCCCCGGCGACGCTCGACTGGCATGCGCGAGCGGACCGGCCGAACACCCGGTGGGCGAGCACCGACGCCGTGCTCGCCGCCGGGTTCGTCGACACCTATCGGCACATCCACCCGGACCCGGCCGCGACTCCCGCCGACACGTGGTCCCCGATCGAACCGCTCCCCACAGACGAGGGCGGCGGCGAACCGCGGGACAGGATCGACTTCGTCTTCTCCCGCGGGCTCGACGTCCTCGACGCGGTGGTCCGCGGCTGCGTGGCCGCCGGCGAGGAGCACCCGCGCTCCGGGTTCGCCGATGTCGGCGGACGCTGCGCGCTCATCCCCGGTCACCGGGACAATCGGTTTCCCTCCGACCATCAGCTCGTCGAGACGCGGTTCGCGTTCCGTGTCGGTCCCTGAGTGTAGGCTCGGTCACAGTCAGCGCGTTCAGTGGACTGCCCGAGTGTTCACATCGCGTTCACATGGTTGCCGTCGGCGTCGACCAGTGGGCCGATAGGGTGCAAGGGATCCGTCCGTCACGTCCGCGTGTGCCCACTGATCCCGAAAGGCCTCCATGAAAGCCTCGTCCTCCCTCGCCTCCGCCGCCGCTCTCGGCCTCGTCGCCGGTCTCGGACTCGTCCTGCCGACCGCCTCGGCGAGTGCTGTGACCGCTCCGCACATCAGCGAGATCGGCTACACCCTCGACACCGACTTCATCGAGATCGCCGCCGACCCCGGCACCGACCTCTCGGGATGGACCGTCGGCTCGGTGACCCGCGGCGGCAGCGTCCAGGCGGCGGAGAACGTCACCACGGTCCCCGACGGCACGACCGTCGGCGACTCCGGTGCCCTGGCCGTCGAGGTGCCGATCACGAACTCCGTGAACTCCGGATCGGCCGCCGACGGCAGCTACGGGGCCTCGGCATTCGCGATCGACGACGCGGGCACGCTCATCTCCTTCGACCAGATCGGCGGCGTCACCGGCGGCAGAGGCGTGACGGGCAGGGCGAACACCCACACCCCCGACCCCGTCGTCGACGAGGAGGCGACCCCCACGGGCGCCACGGCCACCGGCGGTCAGTCGATCCAGCTCATCGACGGGGCCTGGAGCGCGGCACCTCCGACTCCGGACGCCCTGCCCGACGACGGCGGCGACGGCGGCGACCCGGCTCCTGAGGACGTCACTCCGATCGCCGACATCCAGGGCACCGAGGACGCCAGCCCGATGCAGGGCGAGACGGTCAAGACCCGCGGGGTCGTCACGGCCGCGTATCCGACCGGCGGACTCGGCGGCTACTTCGTCCAGACCGCGGGCTCCGGCGGGGCCGACGACGCCACACCCGGTGCCTCCGACGGCATCTTCGTCTACTCCCCCGACACCGTGGCCGACGTCAGCATCGGCGACTTCCTCGAACTCACCGGCACCGCCTCGGAGCGCTACGGGCAGACGCAGCTGACCGTCTCCGCCTCCGGGATGACCCGCCTCGACGAACCCGCCGAGGCGGTCAAGGCCGTCGAAGGCGCCTTCCCCGACGATGCCGCCGAGCGCGAGGCCCTCGAAGGCATGCTCGTCCAGCCCTCCGGCGAGCTCACCGTCTCCGACAACTACAACGCGAACACGTACGGCGAGATCGCCCTCGCCACCGGCGACGGCGTCCTCCGCCAGCCCACCGACGTCGCCCGTCCCGGCAGCGCCGAGGCGGAGGCGATCGAGGCCGAGAACCTCGCCCGCGAGGTCATCCTCGACGACGGCGCGACCGTCGACTACCTCGACAGCGACCAGGACGTGCCCCTGCCCTACCTCAGTCAGGACGCCCCCGTGCGCGTCGGCGCGGCCGCGACCTTCACCTCACCGGTCGTCCTCGGCTTCGGGTTCGACAAGTGGCGGTTCCAGCCGACGACGCAGCTCACCGGCGACAACGCCGAGGCGGTCCAGCCGGCGGAGTTCTCCGACACCCGCAGCGCGGCACCCGAGGAGGTCGGCGGCCAGGTCAGCCTCGCGAGCTTCAACGTCCTCAACTACTTCACGACGACCGGCGACCAGCTCTCCGGCTGCACCTACTACGAGGACCGCGAGGGCAACCCGATCACCGTCCGCGGCGGCTGCGATGCCCGCGGTGCGGCCAACGCGGAGAGCCTCGAGCGGCAGGAGACGAAGATCGTCGAGGCGATCAGCGACCTCGACGCCTCGGTCGTCTCCCTCATGGAGATCGAGAACTCGGCCCGCTTCGGCAAGGACCGCGATTCTGCCCTGCAGACGCTCGTCACCCGCCTCAACGAGGCGGCAGGCACGGAGAAGTGGGCGTTCGTCCCCTCCCCGACCGACGTTCCCGCTGCCGAGGACGTCATCCGCACCGCCCTCATCTATCAGATCGCCGAGGTGGCCCCGCAGGGCGAATCGGTCATCCTCGACGATGAGGATGCGTTCTCCAATGCCCGCGAACCCCTCTCCCAGGCGTTCGCGCCGAAGGACGACGCCGGCACCGCCGAGACGGAGAAGACGTTCGTCACTGTGTCCAACCACTTCAAGTCGAAGGGCTCGGGCGAGGGCCCGGGCAACGAGGACACCGGCGACGGTCAGGGCTTCTCGAACGCCGACCGCGTCAAGCAGGCCAACGCCCTCGTCGACTTCGCCGGCCAGCAGCAGACGGCGGCCGACACCGACTACGTCTACCTCCTCGGCGACTTCAACTCGTACACGCAGGAGGACCCGATGCAGGTCTTCTACGACGCCGGGTACAAGGACGTCGCCGCGGAGATGACCGACGGGTCGACGTACGTCTTCCAGGGCCGCACGGGCAGCCTCGACCACGTGCTCGCCCTCGATGCGGGCGACGCCGAGACGGCGTTCGACGCCGTCACCGGTGCCGACATCTGGGACATCAACTCCGTCGAGCCGATCGCCTCGGAGTACAGCCGGTTCAACTACAACGTCACCGACCTCTACTCCCCCGACCGCTACCGCGCCTCCGACCACGACCCCGTTCTCGTCGGGATCTTCGACCCCGAAAGCGGCACCGGCGGTGAGGACGCGGAAGCCTCGGCGGACGCAGACGCGGGTGCGGGTGCGAGTGCGGCAGCAGCGGCTGACGGCGGCGCGGACGCAGGCGACGGCGGGGACGCAGGTGCCGACGACGGGAACTCAGGCGCCGACGACGGCCAGGATGACGCCGACGGAAGTCAGAACGATGCCGACGAGAACGGCGGTTCCCAAGCCGACGACAACGGCTCCGGCTCCCAGGGCGCCGGTGACGAGAACGCGCAGAACACCGCGGGACCCGGCGGGAACCTGCCGCGCACCGGTTCCGAGCTCGCTCTGCCCGTCTCGATCGCCGCGGGACTCCTCCTCGTCGGGGCCGCCTCGGTGATCATCGCCCGGCGCCGCCGTGAGGGCGGTGCCGAGCACTGAGGATCGGGGG